>CALETF010000060.1 GCA_937920005.1 uncultured Candidatus Altimarinota bacterium | reverse complement strand
GTCCTTCGACGAGTCGTCCCTATGGCGCTATCATTCGAGAGGTAGATTTGCTCAAACAAATTGCTGAAGCGGAACAGGATTTACACAGTCTCGAAAAAACAGGCAAAGCACGGACGGTTGCGCCGGTTCTCCCGCCTCAATCAAAAATTGCAAAATTTCTCAAACGATTTGCAAAAACCTAAAAAACCCTACAATGCCCCCGTCTGAGGCTTCACTCGGATTTTAATTTCTCATTTTTTATTATGAAGCATGAACAAAAAAAGGAGATTATCAGCAAGTACGCTCGTGAAAAAGGCGACACTGGTTCTCCAGAAGTACAGATAGCACTCCTCTCTGTTCGTATTGATGCACTTACTGCGCATCTCAATGAACACAAGAAGGATAATCACAGCCGCCGTGGACTTCTCGGTCTCGTCCAGAAGCGTCGTCGTCTCAAGAACTATCTCGCAAAGACAAATCCAGAAGCTTTCAAAAAAATAACTGAAGAGCTCGAGGGTATCAAATCTGCTGAGAAGGCTGCTAAAGCTGAAAAAGCTGCTCCAAAAGCAGAAAAAAAAGCAAAAACTGAAAAAGCTGCTCCAAAAGCAGAAAAGAAGGCTCCTGCAAAGAAAACAGCAAAAAAGAAATAATATCTTTCTCCTAAAAATACTCCCTCTGGGAGTATTTTTTTGTGAAAAATTCGTATACTCATCGTATGAATTGGGAATGATTCCTCATCGGCCGGCCAAAAATATTTGTTATTATGGTCCTCGTGATTTTACTCCTCCTCTCTGGAGTGGTATTTTTTCGATTGCCATACATGAGCTATACAGGTGAAAAAATCGTCTTTACTCCACTCAATATCGATCTGACACAGGTGGATTTCGCAGGAGAGAGAGTGCCGATGGATCCACTCGTGAACCCTTTTGGACGAGAAAAACTCGAAAACGAGCTCTTGGTTACACATCTGACGCTCTATCAATTTCTCCTCTACCACAAATACGCTCGAACTTATTTTCCCTATATAGAGTCTTATTTTCATGAGATAGGCATACCACAGGACTTCAAATATCTCGCTGTTGCAGAAAGTAGTCTCCGAAATGATGCAGAGAGCCATACTGGTGCCCGAGGAATCTGGCAGATGATGCCCGACACAGCTCGTCGTTACGGTCTCCGAGTCGATAGCGAGATAGATGAGCGTCTCCACTTTGAGAAAGCCACGAGAGCAGCAGGAGCCTACCTCAGAAACCTCAATACTATTTTTGAAAATTGGACTCTCGCGGCTGCTGCCTACAACCGCGGGGAAAGTGGACTTCAGCGTGACCAAGCAGCTCAACCACAGGCCAAGACATACTATGATCTCGTACTCAATAGTGAAACAGGGAATTATATCTATCGTATTGTGGCTATCAAATACCTCATGCAAAATAGGTGGAAATTGCTTTCTCCCGAGATGCTTGGACAAGTCTTCGAAGCTCCAGAAACAAAAACAAAAATCATCGATGGTCCTGTTCTCGACCTGCGAATCTGGTGCCTCGAAAATGATATTGATTATCAGGAACTCCGCGAACTCAATCCATGGATTCTCGGCTATACACTTCCAGGAGGTGCTTGGGAAGTGAAGTTATTTGTACGATAATTATTTGACTTATTTATTTTTTATATATAAAAGATAAATGAATCAAAAAACGAATCCAAATTCTGTAGAAGTGTCTACTGATGGTTGCGGAGGTTGCGGTTGTTTATTATTGGGTGCAGGAGGTACCTATCTCTTAGGCAAAGCAACTATGTGGACAGCAGGTAGAGTTCATGACATCATTCAGGAAGTTCCAGGTGGTTATATAACAGTTATTGGGAGCTCGATTATACTAAAAACTATTCTTAATGCCCGTAATAAAAAACGAAAAAAATGAGACAGTAATCTTGAAAATGCTGATTTTGGAAATGGGAAAATAATTGATGTACAGGTAGAGGTTTTAGAACCAAGACAATAAATATTTTTTTCTAAAAAATATCTGCATAATAGGATGTATATTATGTCCTCCAATCAACCCATTCCAGAAGAATATATCGATGGCTATGTTGTATTTATGGGACGGCGATTTATCACCGATAAACGCGCTCTGATTCCTCGCCTGGAAACAGAGGAACTCGTGAAGTATTGCCTGAAAATTCTTCGAGAAAATCCAAATATTCAAACTGTTGCCGATATAGGAACGGGGAGTGGTATTATCCCAATCTCTACCGCAGAAAAACTGGAACGACCGCTTCATGTCTTTGCGACAGATATGAGTAATGAGGCACTCAGTCTTGCACGAGAAAACGCTCAGATGAAAAATACAGCAATCACATTTCTCCAATGAGATCTCATTGAGCCACTTATGTCTCATTTTGGAAATTCCACACCCAACGAAATATTAATTACAGCCAACCTTCCATATGTTCGTGAGAAAGAGATAGATTCATGATTGATACACGAACCACGGATGGCTTTTCTCGGTGGAGTGCAGACAGGATTTGAGCTCTATGAACGTTTTTTTGATCAACTCCTTGCGTGGAAACAGAGACCAAAAACGTGTCATGTCGTGATAGAATTCTGACTCTGGCAGAGAGATATCGCAGAGACGGTTTTTATGTGAAAAAATTGTTCGTACACATTCTTTGCAGATTTACGAGGCATAGAACGATTTGCACATATTTGCCTTTCGAGATAAGTCGGGTACAATTTAGCCATGTCACATCTGTTTGAGCAAAGCGCCTGAGGCATAGTCTATCGCCGTCATGGGGGTACTATTGAAGTGCTCTTGCTCAAGTGGAAAAATTCAGGAGGAAAAATAGTCTACACTTTACCAAAATGACACACACAAGATAACGAAGCTCCAGCTGATGCAGCTATCCGTGAAATCGCTGAAGAAACAGGCCTCGAAGCGTCGATGCTCCGCATCAAAAAATTTATCAAGACTATCTCGTTTTCTTTTACTGCTCGACATAAAACAGGACATCCAACCATCGACAAGGACGTCCATCTCTATCTCGTGGAGTATTTGGGGACCAAAAAACCTCACGTTCAAAAAGAAGAACGTTTTGTCGGATTTGTGTGGCTCACACCAGAACAGCTCAAAAAAGTAAAAATGAAACCTGCTGTGTATGAAATAGTAGAGGAGAATCGCGGATTTATGTAGATGCTTGCAACTTCCTCCCACTTTCGTATACTCCCCACATCTGTTTAACGAGTAAAATTAACTCAACTACTGTTATGAATCTCAATTTCAAAAATAATCATATCGAAATCCATTCTGGAGATGCAAATTTCGTTCTCAATCCTGAATCAGTCGTCATCGATGACTATGTCATGGATTTTCCTGGAGAATTTGAGCGTCGAGGTGTTTTCGTAGAAATCCGTGAATCGGGCTCAAATCTTCTCTATGTCGTGACTCTGGAAGGGAAGACATTGATCTATCTCCCAGAAGGAACAACTGCTGAGAGCCTGGAAACTCTCCGTGATCTCAATAACAAAGATATGGTTATCTTCCCAGCGAGTGAATCTCTCTGGAAAACAGTCGAAACTTGGGAAGCTTCTGTCGTTGTCCCATTTGGTGCAAAAGCAGCAGAATTTCTCGCGAAGCTCGGTCAAACAGTAGAAAAATCAGACACCGCCTCTGTCAAAGCATCCGATTTTGAAAGCGAAGTAACACGATTTATAGCACTCGGTTAATTTCTTTTATGACAAAAAATATTTCTCTCACTTGTTGTCCACTTCCTTGCTGTTGCTAGGAAGAGTTTTTTGTAAATATTTCTCAAAAGCCCTCCTAGTTCGGAGGGTTTTTAGTTTTTCTTTTTTGTATGTTCTCTCTTTTTTCTACTTCATTTCTCGAATTCTGGTGTTGCTGTGTTTGTGACAGTTTTATTTTTTATTTTAATATTTATGCAAACACACACTATCTCTCTCGCGGACACAACAGCCTCTCTCACTGGAAATATTCACGCAGAGCATATTGCTCTTCCCAAAAAAGCTGAAGAAGTCACCATCAATAATCTAGGCTCTCGAATCATGGTTATCGTCGGAAATAGTAGAAGACGTACCGCAGTTATTATTACCCCGGGGGAAGATATGAACCTCTCTGATGATGATATCGAACGTATGGAAATCGCTATACGAGAACCCATGCTTCACCTGGATACACTCTTTGGTGTGAAGGGTAGTATTGGTCTTTTTCAGGCGACCAAAAAAAGAGCATCAGAAACGATATGAGTACGACATACACCAGAGATGCTTGATGCTGAGCGACGTCTTGATCTCCTGTTTCAGACACAGGGCATTTCTCTTCGTACTTCACAAGAACTCCAAAAAAGAGTAGCAGAATTGAGTCAGAAAATAACAGAAGAATCTAAAAAGAGTGTCCATGTATGGGATGAAATTACCCGAGAATTACTTCGTACTGACACTGGGAGAAAAATTTTTCGCCAACTTCGTCCTATTTATTTGGATCGACAAAAGAAAAGAGAAGAACTCGAGCTTTCAGAGTTTCGTTCAGTAGATGTTCTCTTTCGCCGCCTTATAGAAGAAAACAGGCCAACAAATATTTTTATTGGTAGTCCAGAAAAAGGAGGTCGATTTGAGATTTATGCGCGACATGTTTCAAAGATAGCATGAGATACGCATCCACGACTTTCAAAGCCAGTACAAAATGTCTCGGCTCAGAGTATCAATCTCAATCTCAAGACTTATATGCCTCTTCAGACCGATTTCGAAGTCTAGTTTCTCTTCATCCAGAGCCAAAAAAAGATACTTCTTGCAATTCAAAAATTTCATCTATAATCTTCGCGAACATGGAAGCACATAACGCACCACATATTCTGTCTATTCCACCGCATGCATTTGCGGAAAGTGGGCTTTTATCATATGTGACAAACACTGTGCTTTCTACCTGGATTTTTGTTGTTATTGTAGCCATTTGTGCGACTATTCTCTTTTTGGCTCGTCGGCGCAAGTCTGGTTTTATCCATACAACAGGCTTCCTTATTGTGAAGCATATGAAGGCTTTTTTTGAGCCACTTCTTGGTCATAATCTCCCACTGGGTAAGAGTCTCTGGTTTGTTGGAGGTGTGTTTATCTACATCTTTGGTGCGAACCTCTATAGTCTCTTTCTTGATTGGATTCTCGCTTTCCTCCCTGGTCTTCATAACTATCTTCGTCCTATCAATGCTGATATCAATACTACTCTTGGTATGGCGGTCGTTATGATTTTCATATCTCATTTGATCATGATTCGATTCAAGTGATTCTTGGGCTATTTTGGCCATTTTGCTTTCCATTTTCATGGTAAAAATTTCGTCGAAAAATGTATCAGCGTCATCGTCGGATGGCTCCATGGTGTTGGAGAAATTGTTCGTGTTTTAGCGCTTTCTCTTCGTCTCTTTGGAAATATATTTGCTGGTGTAGTCTTGATTGGAGTTATGATTTGGTTGAGCGGTCTCTTATCTGTTGGATTTCTCCCAGTGGGCAATCTTATGGTAATACCGTTCTACTTCCTCGAAATGTTTGTTTGATTTATACAAGCGATGGTCTTCTCGCTCCTTGTATCTATGTATTTTGCAGAAGCGTCTGAGCACGAAGCTCATTAATTATATCACAAGCCTTTTTACTTCTTAACCTTCTTTTATGAAAAAGCTTGCTCTCCTCTCTCTCGTAGCTCCTCTCGCAGCATTTGCTGAAGAAACTACAGCTGCTACTACTGTATCTGGTGGTGTTTTCGGTCATGGTGCAGACGTATTTGGTATTGCATTTGCCGTTGTTATGTCTTCTCTCGCTATTGGTCTCATTGGTTACGGAGCTGCTACAGCTATCGGACGCAATCCTAGCGCTGCTTCAGACATCAAGAGTGCGACTCTTCTCCCTATGGTCTTCGCAGAAGGTCTCGGTATCGTTGCTGTCGTTCTCGCGTTCGTTGTCGCATTCGTAAAATAGTTTTTCTTAATTTTATTCCATGGAAGCGTTTAATCTTGGGTCAATGTTGATCCAGATCGTGAATCTCGCCGTTGTGCTCTTTGTTCTCAAAAAGGCTCTCTTTGATCCCTATCTCAAGCTCGTCGAACAGACAGAGATAGATAGGAAGGAAATTGAAGCTGTCCATGAGACAGTGGAAAAAATCCGAAAAGATGCTGAAAAAGAAGCAACAGCACTCGTTTCAGAGGCTCATAAAAAAGCATTTGAAATGCGAGAACATGCTGCTAAAAATGCACAAAAAAATGCTGATGATATCGTCGCTCAAGCAGAAGAACAAGCTCGCATTATCCGTGAACGCGCTGAAGGCGAAATCCATGCTCTCGAGCAGACTTTTGCCAAACGCATGAAGGATGGCGTGATGACTGCTGCTGTTGAACTCAACAAAAAACTCCTCGGACAGTCAAATACTGCTCGACGAGATTTCATGAAAGCGCACCTCGAAGATGTCGTAAAATAATATGGAACTCGAAATACCAAACCTCGATAATCCGTCTCAAAGAAAAAAACTCGTGAAGATGCTGGGTATTTTTCGTAAACTCCGAAAAATCTCTCGTACTCGTGCTGATAAGCTCTTTGCTCGGACGCAGAGTGGTATCAAGGATGCCCTTATTATCACAGGACAATTTGTCGAAAAAGAGGAAGAAAAATACCTCTTGAACCTCTACAAAAAATCATTTCCAAATGCTCCAAAGCCAATATTTTCTCTCAATCCAAAACTACAATGAGGCGTGAGAATGATGTATGGCGATGAGATGATAGAATTGACACTCAATAGCATTGCTCAACAAATCCAAAAACTTTAATTTTTTCTATGACTTCTATTTCATTCGACTCAGTCCTCGCGGACATCACCAAACAAATCCAGACCATGGACATGACACCTGAAAAGGTACAAACTGGTATCGTCGTCTCAGTATGAGACGGTGTTGCTCGTGTTGATGGACTCTCTGGCGTTGCTTATAACGAGATGGTAGAGTTTGAGTCTGGCGCCGTTGGTGTCGCTCTCAATCTCGAAGAATTCTCAGTATGAGTGGTTGTCCTCTCTGGTTTCAAAACCATTAAAGAAGGTGAAACAGTAAAAGCAACTGGTCGTGTCATGGAAGTCCCAGTAGGAGAAGCATTGATTGGTCGTGTTGTTGATGCACTCGGCAATCCTCTTGATGGTCGTGGTCCTATCAAATCTAAAACAAAATACCCAACAGAGCGTGTCGCAACAGGCGTCATGAGCCGTAAATCAGTCCATGAGCCACTCCAAACTGGTATCAAGGCGATTGATGCGCTCGTGCCAGTTGGTCGAGGTCAGCGTGAGCTCATCATCGGTGATCGTCAGACTGGTAAGTCTCAGATTGCTATCGATACTATTCTCAATCAAAAAGGTCAGAATATGATCTGTGTCTACGTCGCTATTGGTCAAAAAGATGCAAAAGTAGTCCGCATCACAGAAGAGCTTCGAAAGGCGGGTGCGATGGATTATACTATCGTCGTCAATGCTGGTGCGTCTGCTCCTGCAGCGATGCAATGGCTCGCTCCATATACAGG
Source organism: uncultured Candidatus Altimarinota bacterium (assembly GCA_937920005.1). Lineage (GTDB taxonomy): Bacteria > Patescibacteriota > Gracilibacteria > BD1-5 > JAGOOR01 > JAGOOR01. Next base: position 195 of record CALETF010000060.1, on the reverse strand, counting down.
ATGTGCCATGGCTGAATACTTCATGTTCAATGGGAAACATGCGCTCATCATCTATGATGATCTCTCGAAACATGCGAATGCTTACCGTGAAATGTCTCTCCTCCTCCGACGCCCACCAGGACGTGAAGCGTATCCAGGTGATGTCTTCTATCTCCACTCAAAACTCCTCGAACGTGCTGCGAAGCTCAACGACGA
>CALETF010000059.1 GCA_937920005.1 uncultured Candidatus Altimarinota bacterium | reverse complement strand
TGAAAGATTTTATATTTTCAGGCAAATTTTGAGATGCTCTAACTATATATAGTATAAATTTAACTTCTGATGGGCATACTATCACCATCCCAACTGATATTAAAAAGAAAGATTTTAATAGAATTTGGTTGGAAATAGTCGATTACAACAAAAAATATCCATACAAAAAAAGGAATCACTACAGATTTAATGATCAAATTCTAAAGAAATATGAAAGTGTCGAGAAGTTTGATAAAAAGTATTCTTCTGATCAGATTTGCATTCTATTATTTATAAAACAACAACTACAAAAATTAACTAAAAACGAAGAAGATAAATTAAATGTTTTAGAAAAATCACAAAAGTCGCGTTTAAGGAAGATCGCAATGGATATTTATTCTTTGGTTATTGACCTGGATGAAGCTGAAAGGTAGGTCATGGTTGTAAAGTTGCATGTTTCAACTTTGCAACTTGAGAATGAATATTCTGTTAGATTGTGCCGGCGAACTCCTACAGGGAACGCCGGTTTTTTTCATAATTTCCTCTTTAAGGTTTCAAATGACATGGAGAGGTAATAGCAAAAGAAGATAATCAATCTATTGCTCTTGGGAATCGCATTTCTTACAGAGGATATCTCAAACAAATATCAAGATCTCCGAGCAATATCCTTTATTTTTTCACCTTTTTACACTATGAATCAGAAAAAAAAGGTCTCAGACCTTCGCCAGAAAATCGTCTATGTTTCAGTAGATGCTCTGCGTGCTTCGGAATATAACCCGAGAAAGCATACGGAGAAACAAACGCAGAACCTGATGGAAAGCATCCGTCAGTACTGACTTGTTGATCCAATTATCGTGAACATTCTTCCAGAGAGAAAAAATGTCGTTATTGGCTGACACTTTCGACTTGAGTGTGCGAAGGCTCTTGCTATTAAAGAAGTACCCGTTCTCTATATTTCGCTTTCTTTTGAGCGTGAAAAAGAACTCAATCTCAGGCTCAATCAAAATACGTGAGAATGGGATTTTGATATACTTCAGGATTTTGATATTTGATTACTCCTAGATGTTGGCTTCGACAATACTGAACTTTCAACTATGTGGGATGCTATGCTCGGAACTGAAGAGGATAATTTTCAGGTAGAAAAAGAGTTAGAAGAACTTTGAGAATCAGAAAGCAAAATCGGAGACATATATGCCCTCTGAGATCATCGTATCATGTGTGGTGATTCTACTAAATCAGAACATGTTAGTTTGCTTGTAAATTCTGCTCCATGAGCTTCCTGAAATATATCCATGCTCTACTATGATCCCCCGTACAATATAGGGTTAGACTACTCAAAGGGGTTGAGCAACGGTAAACAGTACTGAGGAAAGAAAACAAATGATGAGAAGACAAAAGAGGGATATAGAGGATTTCTTACAGGTGCTTTCGTGAATGGTCTTAATCATGCACATCCCGATACACATGTTTTTTGCTGGAATGATCCAAATGGTATTGGTCTAGTGCAGGATATTTATACATGACTGAAACTTGAACCAAGAAGAGTGTGTCTGTGGATCAAGAACAATATGAACGCCACACCGCAAATAGCATTCAATCGAAGTTACGAGCCATGTGTGTATGCAACACGAGGAAAACCATATATTTCTCCTGATCTAAGAAACCTCACCGAAATTCTCGACAAAGAAGTCTGAGTTTGAAATCGAGTCCTTGAAGACATTATCGATTTATTTGACCTCTGGCTCGCAAAAAGACTCGTTGTAGGTACTTACGAACATCCGACTGAAAAACCTCCCACACTTCACGAAAAGCCACTTAAACGGTGTACTAAAGTTGGAGATATTGTTCTCGATCTCTTTGGTTGATCGGGAAGCACACTCATTGCGTGTGAACAAATGAAGAGAGTAGCTCTCCTCATGGAATATGAACCTTTATTTATTGACCTAATCATTAAACGCTATGAAAAACTCACTGGCAAAAAAGCCATCAAAATTACCTGTGGAATATAAAGTTGGAGTTGGAGATATTATTCTCCTCGGAGATCATCTCCTCTATTGTTGAGATTCTCGAAATCCAGATATATGGAAACGACTCCTTCGGGACTGACAGAAGATAAATCTTCTTCTGACAGACCCACCATACTGAATCGATTACGTGGAATCCAAGAAATGATTCACTGGTACAACAGAGAAATTTGAGGATATTCCTCAAGACTGAATTCAGAGTGATCGAGAGTATGCAGAGTTTACACGAGACTGGATTGCTCCCATGCTCCCCTACTTTGCAGAGAAAAATGCATCCTATATTTTCAATGCCGACAAGATGATATTTGCTCTTCGAGAAGGAATGCTCCAAGCGTGAATGAGATTTACGCAACTCTTAGTGTGGATAAAAGACTCAGCCATTATTGGTCGCCTTGATTATCTTCCTCAACACGAACTCATTGCCTACGGATGGTATGGAAAACATGCCTTCTATGGTTGAAAAGCAAAGAGCATTCTTCCTTATGCACGAGTCAGGAAGAATACGATTCACCCTACTATGAAGCCAATTCCACTCCTCAGAGAATTGGTTCTCAATTCCAGTAAACGAGGAGATACAATCTATGATCCATTCGGAGGTTCAGGCAGTACAATTATGGCTTGTGAGCAAACAGGTCGTAAATGTGTGACCGTAGAAATTAATCCTGTCTACTGTCAGTCCATCATCGAACGATGGCAAGAATATACAAAGAAAACTGTTGAAAAAATAACCTAGAAAATATGAAACCAACAATTGCATCTCGTATACAGGAGGAGAAAAAACTCCTCCTAGAACATCTCGAAAAAACTCCCATTGTACAAATTGCCTGTGAGAAAAGTGGTGTCGGAAGATCCACATATTATCGCTGGCTCGAACAAGACAAGAAGTTTGCACGGTCAGCGAAACAATCACTTTCCAAAGGCGTACTTATTATGAATGACCTTGCTGAATCCCAGCTTCTCAAATCTGTTCGCGATGGGAACATGACAGCGATTATTTTCTGGTTGAAATCACGTCATCTTTCTTACTGAAACAAGCTTGAAATTGTTGAAAATACGGACAAAGAGAGATCGGAAGAGCACACGTCTG
>CALETF010000058.1 GCA_937920005.1 uncultured Candidatus Altimarinota bacterium | reverse complement strand
ACTTTCTGTCCAATTCACTAATAAGAATTGAATCACCTCTTCTACAAAAAATATTCCTTTCAGAGGCGATGACATCTACACAGTATTTGATGGAGAGCAGTTTGAAACCGATGCAAAGCTTTCCATAGAAGCAACTTTTGGACTCCGACTCCACGCGTTTACTTTTTGAGACTAGGCTACTTTTTTTAACTTCCCATTTCTGAGAAAAAATATGTCTACGCTCGTTTGTGCGACATTCCCATCTGGCCTTGTGATTCTTGAAGCTCTTTCTTTGAAACCCATAGAAACTGCAGAGAGCCCAATTGTTTCGTGCACATATGGTGTTTGATTATCTGGCAGTATATCCCAGAAATGATGACCAATTTCAGTCCTGTCTCCATGAACGATAAAGCTTTGAGCGAGGCGAGTGTGTCATGGACGACTATCTCTTCTTCTCTCGTACACATGAACTTCGTGATATCCGCCTTGATTTGCCAATGACATAAAAAAATGAGTTAACTGTTGAGAATTATTTTAATATTAAATATCATTTGTCAAAAATATGAAAATATTCACCTCTCTCACTATTCCGATATTTGCTACCATTCTTGCAAGTTGTTCTCTATTTCCTAGCCAAAAAAGTATGAATACACAACCAATTATCATCCCTGAAAATGCAAAAGTAGCGACCTTTGCTGGTGGATGTTTCTGGTGTCTCGAACCATCGTTTGATGCTGAGTCAGGAGTTCTCAAAACTGTTGTCGGATATGCAGGAGGTCACGTAGAAAATCCTACCTACGAGCAAGTGCTTGGAGAAAAAACAGGACATCGTGAAGCAATTCAGATCACCTACGACCCAACAAAAGTTTCCTACGAAAGACTGGTTCAGATATTTTTTCATCAGATAGATCCGACCGATGCTGGTGGTCAATTCGCAGACAGAGGTGAGAGTTACACGACGGCGATATGGTATCAGAATGATGCAGAAAAAAATATTGCTGAGAAATTCATACAAGACTTGGATGCTTCAAAAAAATTTGAAAAACCAATTGTGGTCAAGGTGCTCCCATTTACCAATTTCTATCCCGCAGAAGAGTACCATCAGGAGTACTATAAAAAAGCATCATTTCACTATTCTCTCTATAAAAAGGGTTCAGGCAGAGAAGCATTTATCGATGAAAACTGGACAGAGGAAGAGAAAAAAGCTATCGAATGAAAAGATGCAGAATTTGCAAAAAAATATCGAAAGCCTGATGGTGATATCTGTGCTCTTGTGGGAGAAGAGTCTTGCCGTGTGACACAACAAGAAGGAACTGAGCCCCCATTTGATAATGCGTACTGGGATAATCACGAAGCAGGAATCTATGTGGATGTCGTGACGGGCGAGCCACTCTTTAGCTCTCGAGACAAGTATGATTCTGGGACTGGTTGGCCAAGCTTTGACCGTCCTATCAATCCTCACTTTGTCACAGAAAAAACTGATTACAAACTCGTCTATCCTCGCACAGAAGTTCGCTCAAAATATGGTGACTCACACCTCGGTCATGTCTTTGATGATGGACCAAAAACAACAGGGAAGAGATACTGTATGAATTCTGCGGCTCTCCGATTTATACCACTTGCTGAGATGGAAAAAGCAGGATACGGTGAATATATTGACCGAGTGAAGCCATAGCATACAATAGCTGAAACAGTACTACTCTTTATTTTTTATTTTTCTCTTATGAAAAAAATCGTGCTCACATCTGTCATAGTGGCAAGCATAGTTACCCTCTCTAGTTGTGGTTTGTCAGGTGAAAGGGAGGATACCATGAAGCTCGAAGGCATGATGCCAAAAGAAGATAACAAGACAATAGATGCGATGATGAGAAAAACCGAAGGTGATGGAGCTATGATGAAACAAGAAGAACCAGCAGGAGATGCGATGATGCGAAAATCCTAATTATCCGATACAAGAAAAAAGAAACGATAAAACTTTTCTCATTCTTTTAGCATGTCGTGTTGGATGTTGTACGAGTCGATAGAGCCATTCAAAGCCGAATCTTTGTAAGAGCGAAGGGGTAGATTTTCGAAAGCCAGTAATAATATCAATTGATCCTCCGATACCCAGGGCAACTCATGCATTTGGTATATTCTGTATGAGTTGTGCGAGGAGTTTTTCCTGTTTCCCGTTTCCATGCGTCGCGAGGACGACACTGTTTCTCGTGATATCCTGTGGCGCAGTATCACTGATGATGATGTTGAGATTCAGATGTGGATAGATTTCACGGAGTTTTGTGGTCATTTTTTCCTGCGCTCGTCTCTTGAGTTTATCTCCTAGACTGTTACCATGAACAATTGGATCGATAATGGTCACTGGTATTCCTCGCCCCTCGGCAAATCCCAATATATCTCGAGTGAGGCGAGACCCAGTGATAC
>CALETF010000057.1 GCA_937920005.1 uncultured Candidatus Altimarinota bacterium | reverse complement strand
ACGTCAATGAATCAAGACGACACTTCACCTATATAGATAAAACAAAAATTCGTTTTGGTCTCAAAGCAATTAAGTGAGTTGGAGATGGACCAATAGATACCATACTTCGAGGAAGAGAACAAGGTGGGCCATATGCATCACTCGAGGACTTTGTAAAGCGCACAGGATCAGATGTCATCAATAAAAAAACTCTTGATGCTCTCATCAAAAGTGGAGCCATGGATACCATGGGAGAGCGCGGACACATGCTTGCGAACATGGAACGCATGTCTGCCTATCTCCGTGAAGTAGAACACAAAACAACGACAAAACAGATGGATATGTTTGATCTCGGAGGTGAATCGAATAACGGAGGGGGGCTAGTATTACAACAAGCCCAGCCCCTCTCTTTTGAAGAAAAAATACGAGAAGAAAGAAATGCTATTGGTATGAGCATATCTGGAGATCCTCTCGATGGACTCAAACGCTACATAGAAAAAAAATCACTCGGACTTGATAAAGTAAAAGATTTCCTCGCAGAACTCGAAGCAAGTATTACAGAAGACCACGTCGTAGACGATGAAGTAAGTGATGCTGGTGAATCAATACAACCAGAGGAAAAAGAAAATGATGCTCCTGAAGAAGAAATAAAAAAAGAAAAGAAAGAAAAGCCAATCGTACAAGTAATAGGGTATGTCGAAAACATACGAAAGATTCAAACCAAAAAATGAGAAAATATGCTTATCGTTGCTTGTTCAAGTACTGGATGGAAATTTACCTCTATTGTTTTCCCAAAAACATATAATCAAGTTGCTCACCTCTTTAAGGAAGGTGAAGTAGTGCTGGTAAAAGGCAGAATGAATTGCAAAATAGAAATGAAAGAAATATCGATTGAGGCCGATCAGGTCAAACGATCAACAATATCAGATTTACGAACTGCAGCACAAAATGAATGAATATTTGGTGATACCGAGGAGGGAAAAGAAAACAGCCAGTCTCAAGACTTGTTCCCAGAATTACAAAAACAGTATACATGTATGATTAATACAGATATTGTCACCATAAAACTCCCTGCAGGAACGACGAAAGAGACACTCATCACAATAAAGTCGATTCTCGAGAGTTACCCAATGGGTCCACACCATGTATGGTTAGATATAGGCGGACAACTCATCGACACAAAAAAGAATATCTAGATTATTTTACCCAGTGAGTAACCATATCTCCCGCAAGTATAATTCTGCCTAACTCCTGTCTATCCCGAGAAATAATAAATACAACACGATTATTCTCCAACTTCACTGACCATGATACATTTGAATCCAGTGTTCTCGTAACCCCTGAAGCATCAAGTGTAATAAGAGGACGGTATGAGGTATCGGTAATGTAGGCTCCTCATTTAAGATTAACATCATTAGTAGAAGCAGGCTCAAGACGAAGACCAGACCCAAGTACAAAAATACCTGAACCCACAATTTCCGAAACATCAGCAACCTGTTTATAGGCAATATTTTGTCATTGGTATGTGACACGTATTCTCTCATTTTTACCATCATACAGAGAATACCCCATAGTCTTTCAAAGAGAGATCGATGGAGATAATACTATATTTGATGCTAAAACAGGAGTAGCTGTATTACGATCAAATGTAACCACTGGTGACGTACCCTGTTGAATAGACATCTTTGTAGCATTTCGAGTAATGGAAGCATCAAACGTGTCACCAGAATTTTCAAAGCTATTGGCAAGGGTCCAGCTTTGTCAGTCGATATATGATTGAATTCAGAGAGAAACAAGACCGGAAGAATTTGTTATTTTACCCGTCAACAGCCCAGCACTATCAACAGAGTCAATATAAAGCTTCGGAGGCAATGTCATAATCTGAGTCACATAATCTCGAACACGACCAGAAGTCGTAGTTACGCGAACAAGTATTTCTTTCTTTTCTTTTTGAGCTTCAAAAGCCACTTTCGTACTCGAAACACGACGCCACTCTGAAGATGGCAATCTAAATATCTCAACGTTTGTTAATGTATCAGCTGGAAAATATGTCTGAAAATCAATTTCAGTCGGCCCAGGAACTGAAAGAGATATCTGTCTTGGTATCTGAGAAATAACATCCCCCTCAGAAAAATCTGTATATGCATCAAACACTGTGCCATGTGAAATAGCGGTCTCCTGAGATGATTTTGCATCCAAGAGAGAACCATAATACCATTGAGCCTCTGTCGGAAGTGTGAGTTTTTTGATACCAATCCCAGGCTCATATTCTGTCAGAGTCCAGTATTGAGATACTGCGATTTCTGTCTCTGTTCCATCAGGAAATTTAACAGTAATACCACCATTTTTATCAGTAATGAGTAAATCTCCTGGAAGAAGTGGCAAGTGTGTATCTCTGATGGAAAGAGGTCTCTTTTCAGTCGTATTGCCAAAGAGTATGAGTGATCATTTTTTCACCACGACTCGACTATCAGTATCAAATATAATTCGTTGACCAGCAACCATTTTCTTTTCAGTACTTTTGGAATTAGTTATTATCTCAAGAGTAGTTGATTCAGAAACATAGCCTGATTGTCATGAACGTATAATAAAATCATCAGAGAGATTTTCTTCTCTACCATCTTCATTAATAAATTTTTTATTAGTCAGAAGTGTACGGTAGATTTTTTTATGCTCAATAAAGGCAAGACCATCTATATCAAGTATTCTTGGGACATTCTGAACAATAAGACCAGAAGATTGAGTATTTTTCGGAATAATATCAACTTGGTAGCGAGCATCTTTTATACCATTTTTAAAGAGTGACCTAAAAAGTCTCAAACGAGTATGTCCTTCTTTTTTCTTCATAAGCATTTGATAACGGATTTTTCCTGGTGCATGATTTTGAAGAATATTGATTTGCCCATCAGATAAAATGTCTGAAATATCTCATTCAGAAACACCAAAGAAATCTTCGTAGATATCAGCCGTTACATATACTTGAGGTGCATCTTTTATAGTATATTTTATAGGAATAGTGCTATAATTTTCTTTGCGATAAATAGTATTACCAAGGGAATAATAAACATCGAGATCGCCGTCCCCATCATCGTCAACAGTATGTATTTTAGTACTACCATCGAGATTTTCTGTGTAATCAATAAGTCGATGAGTTATTGTTCCGTGAGTAACATATAATCATTGAGTTTTTGTAAGACCCTGAGATTCAACCATGTTTTCATACGTATTACCAGTATTTGGGGCAGATACTATTTCAGGCGTAGGAGCAACAGCGAGAGGGGTGGCGATGACTGGCGCTAGAGGATTGATAGAATTTCAGAGGGCAGAAATTGTAGGCTGAAGAATATTTGGAGCAAGGGCAAGAAGGTGACTTTTTGACTCATTATTTTGGGCAAAATGAACAGAACCGGCAATATTTTTACCTATAAATACTATTTCTTCTGGTTTTTTCTGATTATTACTCCAGGCCATCAAATCAGAAATATTCTTCTTATTATCTTCCACATCAAGCTGAACTGCTTGAGCAATTTGAGTGAAACGTGTATTTACATTATTTTGAATATGAGAAAAATCAGGCACATTAACTGGTTTTTCTAGGATAGCAGCAAGCTGTCTCTTTCTTTCTGAACTAATATTCAGTTTTTCTGTTGTTTTTGAGAGTTTTTCGAGTGCTTTTTGCGAATCCACTGATGACACTTCAGAAGTAGCTACAAAGAGTTGACGAATTAAATCAGGTATTTCAGCAAGAGACTGTTCAGAAATAATAGACGATGTTTTTACTTCAACACCTGATTCAGGATTGATTTTAAATTGAACATTATTTGAACCGCTAGAACCAGAAATTTGGCCGAGATTTTTTGGGAAATTGGTAAATGGTTCCAGAGCTTCTTTGAGAACATCAATAACAAAATCTACATCATAATCCAATTTCACATGGGTCGAAACACGTATTGCCTCGAGCCATTCCATACTAACAGTAGGAAGACGAGAATCGAGGAAATCAAACGGGAGATATCCTTGTCGTTCAGTCTTATGAGCCACTTTCGTACCAACAACCCATTCTGGAGAAAGAGGAATTTTTCTATAGAGACACTGAATCAAGACAAGAATTTTGAATATTTTGAGAACTACTTCTATAGCCTGAGAGAGTTCAGGAATTTTTGGCGGAGGAGGAAGATCTGGTAATTTTGGAAGCTGAATAACTGGAATCTGGAAGTCGATGTTGAGATCTGGAATTCGAGGCAATTGTGGCATTGGATTAAGTGGAAATCCACTAATAGTAGGAGCTGGTGCATCAGGAAGACTTACAGGGTAAAAATTCAAATCAAACACAGGATAAGCTATATCAAGAGAAAGATCAATATCAGAGAAATCAAGCTCAATATCAGGCCATCGAGGCATTTGTATAATCGGAATTGGAGGAATAATCGCAGAAATAACAATCCACAGCCAGTGTTGGAGATTCCAACGCTCATTACGACATTCACCACATTCAACTTCGTAATCGTTAAACACATCAAGAAGTACCTGCCATAAATCAAACAATTTTGTAATAAGTATAAATGCCTCTACCCAACCCTTGAATCTCTGACCATTTGTATAGAGCCATCCACCCATTAAGTCCTGAACTGCTTTTACATTTTGGAGAATACCGTAGAGCAATTTTTCTTTCAGATAAAAAAGAGTCTGGAGTCTCTCTGGAAGCTCAAAATAACTGCGCACAATTTCTATATTAGTTTCAATGCTTGAAATAAGTGGACCAATATACACACTATTTGCCGCATCAACTGGGAGTTTTCTCCATGCATCAAGTATTGCCTGATTTCGAGCAATCCATGCTTGTGCCTCTTGTTTCCCCACCCATGGTATATCAAAGCTAATTGTTTCAGGGTGAACATCGATAATTGGAAGTGTTCAGAGGTATTCGAATGCATTTTGGATACCTGCAGTTTTTTGTTGAACAGCAGAGGCGACACTATTTGCAGCATTTTCTACACCACCAAGAACAGTACCAGCTCCAGAGCTTAGTGTATTGAGGCCAGAATTGAGTCCACCAAATGCTCCATTCCATCCAGATTTTACAGTATTAGCTGTGTTCGATATAAAATTTCCAGAACTACCAGTACTAGAAGTATTGTTGCCATTAGAAACAACCCAAAATTGTTTTGCTCAGCCATTTGCAAGTTGAGAATCACTAATTGTGCCATATCATTTTTGGATATTATAATAATTTGGATCAGAATTCTGAAAGGCATATCCATTAGAGGTTTGCTGAGAACCAGTAATAGCTGTAATATGACCACCAGGCGTTAATCAACTTTTTGGAGTAACTGATGTGAGTACGACATTCCCACTCTGTACTTGGGAATTAATTTCAGAAGCAGTCATACTCGAACGCTGATCAACATTGAGTCCGAGAGGATTAAGCCATTTTTGAGGACTACTCCAGCTCATTCATCCAGGATCCTGTGCGGTGAATTTTTCTTCTAATTGCTGAGCATTGGCACCTGTTAATTTAGAAGCCGCTATAGAACATGCAGTAGCGCCACAGTTATTATTGAGATCCTGAGCATTGTAGTAATTATTGTTCGTAAATCATGCTGTGGTATTTGTAGGATTTGCAGCACTATTAGCAGCATTAGTTGCAGAAGGAGAAGAGAAAATATTACCGAGTTGTTGCTTCATGCCAGAACCAAATGAAGACATCCATCCAGAGTCAGCAAGAGAAGATAGGTCTGGAAGAAATATCTTGATATCAGGAAGATGGGTCAGGCTCGACATGATTTCATCCATCTGTCTCTGATACCAATCCATGATAAAGTTTGGGAATCATTTAATGCTCTTGAGATTGATATCAATAACTTTTCAGAAATCCTTAAATTTCATAGCACTTGGATCGAGTGCTATCTGGATCATGCCAGTTCCATTTGTCATTTGGTATTGTAAACCATTTTGACCATTAAGTCTCTCATAGGCAGAACTCGTTGAAGTAGTGGAAAATTCAAGAGCAGTATCCGTTGATTGAGATTGATTTACAACATCTGCATTTTCAGATATAGTCGACTGAAGAGCGCTGACCGTAGTATCATTTGTTTGTTTGAAATAAGCATCTGTAGCAGAAGACAAATCCACAGGGTATGAATCAACTGAGGTAAAGAAATTACATTCATCAGCATTTGTAAAACGATTACTACTATGATCAGAACCATCCCCAGATCAATCATCCATTTCCTCAGAAAGCTCATCAGAAACATCTAATTCTTCGACAAGTGGTTCATCACTACTTCCATCATCACTACACTGAAAAAGAGGTTGTGTAGCAAATATACAGTTACCGTCAAAACGAAGAGGGAAAAGGCCTGGGACATTACTGATAGCGTTATTTGGACCAAAACAAAAAACCTCAGCAATAGCACCTGTAAGAGTAGCTCATATAAACAAACGGAATTCACTGATTCATTCTCCTGGCATATAAGAACCAGCAGAACCAGCAGAAACAGATCATCCCGCATTTGGAGCATCATTAAGACCATTACCGCCACTAGCGCTTGATCCACCATAATAATCAAAGGCTCAACCTGCACCCTGTGAATCAGAAGGCCAAGTACAAGTAGGGTATCATGTTGATGAACAGATTGTTGGGTATGCAAAAACTGGATAACCACATCGAACATCTTTATGACATGCAATAGGTGGCTGATTTGCTCATGGTATAGCATAGCCAAGGGCTGTTACAGTATTACCTGGTATATTCGCAGCCCAGTTAATTGGCATCGAGATACATCCTGGATCTCCAAAACCACAACTGAGACCAGATATAATGTCCTTCACTCATTTTGTAATGTCATCAATCGTACTATCTATTTTTCACAAACCAACACTAATCTTAGTTGTATTACCGCTCGTACTCACCTCAAAGACGTCACCATGATCATCATCATCCTTATCTGGTATACTATCAGCATCACTATCAGACTGCCATGTTTCTAATTTAGACTCTGATTCATTAATCAATGCATTTACATCAACTCACTGAGTAGCCGAAGAGGAGCTTTCAACAGCGGAAGAAGAAGTATTTTCAAAAGCAGTTGTCGGATCCTGACTCAATTCATTTGCTTTCTCATCTGGGTTTGTTATCTGACGAACAATGATTGCCTTATGGTATGTACGGTCATAGGTATTGTGTGAGCGCCAGAGCAAGACAGGACCGCCACAGGTTTCATTTGGATTAAATCGTATATCACCGTAGACATCATGATTATAAAAATCTTTTTCTGGTATACTTTCCAATGAGAGAGCTGATGAATTAATAGTACGAATATTGTCTTTTGATATAACAGATGAGCTATTAGGATCATCTTTATCTTCGAGATATCAAACATCAAAACGACCAAAAGAAAAAGAACGTAGAGAACCAGTGTATGTCAGAGTCATTGATGCAGATGGAGCAAGAGTGATATCTCTCAGGTCAGCAATGCCAGCAT
>CALETF010000056.1 GCA_937920005.1 uncultured Candidatus Altimarinota bacterium | reverse complement strand
TTCCCTACACGACGCTCTTCCGATCTAGCTCGAATCAGAAGAATTTCTCAAAAAAGCACTCATAGAAATGACTAATATAGAAATTGAATTATTAAAAACAAAAGAACTTAAAAAAGTTTTTATCCAGAATGAAAGTATTAACTCTCTATTTTTAAAAAAGTTAGAGGAAAATTTAAATTTAAGACAGAGATTTCTAGAAGAAATTGAAAAAAATAAACAGCTTGCCGAAAAAATAAAAAAAGAACAAGAACTTATTGAAAACCAAAATAAACTTGCTGAATTAAAAACAAAAGAACAACAAGAACGAAAAGCCAAAATAGAAAAACAATTTTCTGCATGGGATGGAAAGCACATTAAATTCAGCAGAATGATACAAGAAAACCTAAAAGATCCTGATAGTTTTAAACATGTGGAAACAAGATATGAAGATAAAGGCGAATATATTTTAGTAGCTATGAAATATAGATGAACAAATTCTTTTTGAGCAGTTATGACGGAATATGCAACTGGAAAATTCACTATTGATGGGGATTTTATTGGTCTAGTAAAATAATAAAATCAAGGAAAGAGGAAGAACAGAAACGAGAGTCCGAGAGCAAATACTGTCTGAGCATCGTGAATACAGAAAATAAATTGCCGATATGAAGAGCGAGTTTATTTGCTTTCGGTGGTTTTTGGTACTTTTGCCACCAAAAGTACCAGAACGAATTTGTAGTCAGATAAAAATACCTATACTTTAAGTATGGTCAAAAAGCCCCTCTGATCTCACATAATTTCTGTCATACAAATTGCCACAATTTTACTTGTGTTGTGAGTTATCTGGCAATCTCTACAACCAGCACAAGACGCTGGTGATGGTATAGCACTTGGCATATTTGCACTCGTTGTGGTCGCACCACTCTATATCGTCGGAACTCTTCTAGCGATTATTTTTGCTCGGACAAAGAAACATATCGCTCTCATACTGATTCCTATTCTATGTATAGCGAGTGCAGCACTCTATGACAGAATGACACATATCAGTTATTTCAATCCTGCAGACTACCAGCACCTCGTCGGAAAAAATATCTCTGAAACACGGGACTTATTCCAGAAAGCATCTGGTGGAACAGGAGAAGTATGGGGGAATGATACAAAGTGATATACGCTTCCTGGTATGACACTTTGGGTCGATAAAGATGAAAATATCATTACAATAAATTCTGATAATTAAACCTATGAAAAAAATAATTCTCCTCATTCTCCTCCTCGGAGCCATCGGTGCCTACGGATTTGCAGTGAAGAAAGGCATTTTGCCAAATACATTTCAAATCAGTTTTTTGTGGCCAGCAATCGAAGATTTCCCTTTTCATCTGAATGACCAAGGTGAGATGATGGCAGGAAAACCGGTTATTTATCTCTACCCAGAGAAAACAACAAACGTGGAGGTAAAACTCAATTTCAACGGTGAACTTATTGCGACCTATCCAACCTACGATAATGGTTGGTCTGTAATCGCACGACCAGACGGCACGCTCATAAATACAGCTGACGGACGAGAGTATAGTTATCTCTTTTGGGAATGACTCTATCGTCATGATTGGAACCTTTCAACAGGTTTTGTCGTGCGTGGCGAGGATACGGTGGGTTTTCTTCAGGACAAGCTCAGCAAGCTCGGACTGACTCCACGAGAATACAATGAATTTATCGTGTACTGGTATCCTCTGATGAAAAATAATCCCTACAATCTCATCCACTTTGCTGGCCGAGAGTATACCGAAACTGCGCCACTCACTATCACTCCAACACCAGATTCTCTCCTCCGCGTCTTTATGGTTTACAAACCTCTCTCAGAAAAAAGAGAAGTAACAGAACAAACATTGCCTTCATTTGAGCGAACAGGATTCACCGTCGTAGAATGGGGTGGGACAAAAATATCTGATTAATCATACCCAAACTCCATGGAAGAAATACAAAACACTGAACCAGCAATACAGCCAACAGTTCAAGTTCCTAAAAAAAAGACACGATATTGACTGTGGTTTGGCCTGAGCTTTGCTCTCATAATGTGAATATCTTTTTTTGGGCGACAAATGAGTTATTCATTCCAAGGATCCTCAGCAGGTTTACAAATATTTTATAGCGTTTTCTCGCCTATTTCTCATATACTCTATATATCCGATTGATTACAAGAAAATTGATGGATGAGATTTCTCGGATATTTTCTCGCATTAGCCAGTGAAGGCGTACCTTTTCTTTTCTGGTTTTATCCGATTATACTTCTATGAGTGTATTTTATAATTGGCATGCTCTTAGGAAAAATCTACGGGAAAGCAAAATCCAATCCGAAAGCTTTTGCTATTTTTTTACTCATTGTAGCCTGTTTTGTGACGTATAGGCTCTATACCTACAAACAGAAATATTATCCGAGTCAATCGAGAGATTGTCTCATCTATTCAAACGAATTTGAGCAATGAGCATGTATCAGTCAGTTAGCACGAGAGAAAAAAGATATCAGCATGTGCAAAAATGTACCTGCAGGAAGTTACTACGTATCTGATTGTTACTCTATGGTAGCTGAGGAAGTCCGTGAATACGGTGTATGCGACAAAATGCCTTTTTGAGAAGAATGGAGGTACCCTCATAAAACAGCATGTCGTGACGATGTAGCATTTGTGAGAAGCGAGTGTGACAAAATAAGTACTCAAGAAAGACGAGATTATTGCTACCAAGCAATGGCAGGATATATACAACAATATGCTGGATTAGATAAATGTAATCGCTTTCGGGAGATTCTTGGTTGGAAACCAATGATACAATTATGTGATGATTTCAGATTATGAAAGATTAGTATGAATACTTTGTGTGAAAAAATTGTAGATGAAAAGATGAAAAATGAGTGTATCTCCCAGAAACCTATTGGACGTATAGAATTCGGACCAGAGAAACCAGAACCAGTAGAATGACTCTACGGACCTGGCACACCAGAAACAGAAGAAGAGATAAGAAATAGATCACTACCAGTAATAGAGAAAAATATGGAAGAAAATAGCGAAAACATGAAAGATTCATGATTAGATGAAAATGTAACTCTGGGAGATAAAACAGAATCACCATTGCATTGCAACGGTGTAAGCAATGTTTGACCTATGAATGAATATGGCAATGAATGGGACAATAAATTTAGTCAGAAATTCCCAGAATTTGAACTTATAAAAGCATGAGCCGAATGTCCTCTCAGTGATGGCAGCAAAATAATATCATATAACTATTGGGAAACTGAAAAAACTATTTGACAAGTTATGATAAAATATGATGAAAATGGTAATTATATTGCACATACGGAATGACTCTATTGTAGCTCAAAAAAGATACGTAATTATTTCAGATTTCAGGATGAAAAAGAGTGAATTATGAATATATTTTGTAGAGACAGTGATGACCCCGAGAAACAATATGAGACAATGTGAGCAACATATTTTACACTTGATTTAAAGACAATGGAAGTGAAATTTGTAAAAAAAATAAGAGGAGTTATACAATAATCGAAAAGTAATAGTTTAATTAACACTTGCCCGTCTTATGAAAAAAATAATCACCCTTGTTCTGCTCTCCTCTTTTGTAATAGGAACTTTCGGATATACAACAACTGACGTCTCTCAGGCAAACTATCTCGCCAGTAAAAGAATCATCAAGGATTGGAGTAGTGAACCAAAAAATTATCGTTTCGATGACTATATCGCTCGCTCTGAAATCATGGGTATGGTGCTCGCTATGATGAATATAACACGCAATACGACTTGTCGTGGAGACTTCGCTGATGTACCAAAATCAAATACTGACTGGGTCTGTCGTACGATAGAAACAGCCGCAGATAAGGGCTTCATAAACACTCAAAAAGACAAAATACAGAGCCAGAGAAAAGCTCGACCATACGATCATATCACTCGAGCAGAAGCACTCGGTATACTCATGAAAGCGTATCCAGACGGTGGACCTTGGGCAGGATACAGCTATTACTGGTCTTCCAGTCTCCCAACAGATGACAGCACTAGATGATATAAAGATATTTATCCATTTGGAGCAGAGTGGCAAGCAAGAGTTTTCTATGACTATATCAGAAAAATACTCGAGGATGATAGCAAGCTCTACGTAAATCCTCGGGCGAGCGAACGGGCTACGCGACGTGAAGTGTTTGATTTTGCAACCAAAATAGATAAGAAAAGTATAAAAACATGAGACTGGAGTGAAGAAGAAAGTACTTTTTTAGGTATGAGTTTTAAATATCCAAAAAATTCCATTCAACATGTTTTTTCATTTTCTGGATTATTAGATCCTAATGTAAAAAAAATAGTTGCTGATTTGGCGGAGAAATTTCCCGGAAGAATAGAATTTGTCTTTGGTTGTTTTGGAAATATTAGGCAATTACTTAAAGATAAAGAAGTTGATAAAATTGATGGTTTGGTAATGGATATCGGAGTTTCATCCATGCAGTTAGATAATGCAGAGCGA
>CALETF010000055.1 GCA_937920005.1 uncultured Candidatus Altimarinota bacterium | reverse complement strand
TACGCCTGCACCATAGAGGATATCAAATCATACTTCTCCACTGTCTGTCGCTGTTTGTTTGATTATAGATTCGATTGTGTCGTTACTGAGTGTTGGATTTTTGCTCCATAAGAGAGCAAGTGAGCCTGCTACAATGGGTGATGAAAAAGATGTTCCTGAGACAGATCCGTACCCTCCACCAAGTGTCGTCGTAAATATCCCTTCTCAAGGGGCTGCTATATCCACAAATTTACCGTAAGAAGACCATGATGTCTTTATGTTATTTTTATCTGTTGCTGAAACATAGATGACATTTGATGTTTCACTACATGTAGACTGTTGCCCGTCATTTCCTGCTGATACGACAACGAGTCCTCCACTTTTTTTCATTTGAGATGCTGCATCATTGAAATAAGCGCTTCCGCAGAGTGGGCCAAAACTAATATTTATAATTTTTGCTCCTGCACTCGTCGCGTACGATATGGCTTCTCCAATATCAGAGAGATATGCAGATGAGAGGCCATCACCTGTGATTTTTATGGGAAGTATTTTTGATTGAAATGCTGTTCCTGCAACACCGACATTATTCCCACCTACTGCAGCGACTGACCCTATAACACTTGTTCCGTGTCAGACAGTATCTGTATCATCATTATTATTTTTTACTGTATTGAATCAGGTCAGTAACGTGTTGTTCTGAAGATCAGGATGATTTCTGTCGACCCCAGTATCTGCAACAGCTACAATTATATTTGAGGACGCTTGTATGGCCCAAGCTTCTTCAGATCATATTGTTTTGTGATGCCACTGATTTCAAAAATAAGGATCATTGACGGTTACGTAGGGAGAGATGAGACTATCAATTTCAACTTCTGAGACGAGTATGCCACGTTTTTCTCGGATTTTTTTCAGCACTTCTTCTGGCGCCTTGCTTCCTGGTACTTCGTAGAGTGTCCATCACTTATTCTTCATATCCTTTATCTTTGTTATACCAGCTTGTTTGCCGAGGTTTGATTTGAGTTCTTCTGTTGCTCCATCGAGATATTTCACCAGTATGCGAGATGAAGGAGTTTTGATTTCTGATACAATGGTGGGGAGAGGTATTTCAACTATATTTGGAAGAGTAGGTGTGTTTTTATTTGCTTCTCCAGAATTTTGAACTGGATGAGTAGCTGTATTTGCAGAGGAATTATTGTTTTGGGTAGTGTTTGTTGATGTGGAGGCAGCAGGAGTGTTTCCTGAATTGCCACCATTAGATCGTGCGTTTGCTCTTTCTGATCCAGCAGCTGCAAAATTGTATCCTGTAATAACTGATAAAATTAATAGCAGACACAGACCTAAAAATACTTTTTGTTTCATATAACTGTGTAAAAAATAACCCTACATATCTAATGTATTACATATTAAAATAAATGTCAAATAATATAAAAACCACCCAATTTGGGTGGTTTTTTGTCCTTGTGACTTTCTTTATTCTTTTATCACAGCAGGTTCAGCAGCTGGTTTTGCAGAATAGATAATCGGATCCATCGGACCTGATTCCATCCTCTGGACGAATTCTTCGACCAGTGGAATGATGATAGTCTGTGGAGCGTAGCCTTCTTTTGGTGCGTTTTCTACTGGGAAGATGTAGGCAGGGACGTAGTATTCCTCTGTTTTACCATCCTTCCATTCTCCGTAGATAGTGACGTAGTTGAGGGTTGGTTCACCGAGGGTGACTTCGACGACTTTTCTGTCTTTATTGATGGTAGTATCGTTCATAATATAGCGACCACCATTTTTTATCATCTCATTGATGAGGTCAGTTTTCTTGATAGTCTCGTAGGTAGATTTTTTGAGGTCAGCCTTTTCGATACCATACATACCAGTGATACGTTTTGTACGGACGTCATAGTTGAATGTGAGGCCTCGATACATACCGCCTTCTTGGTAGACAGGCTTGCCGTCGAGCATGATAGGGTAGGTCACTGTGTACATATCTGGTACCATCTGTTCCTGACCCAGCTCAGCGCTACGAGCGTACCATATGCGCCATGATTTGTCGACGATAGGTGCTCCATACTGACTGATATCTATATTGTACTTGCTGATAAATTGATTGCTGACATTGATGACTTCGCTGTCTGCTGGGATATCTTTTTCAGTGAGTTTCGGAGGCTGGACACATCCATTTTTATCGCATACAGGTTGAGGCCATTTGAGATAGTTCTGGTACATATTGATCGTCCCATTCATGAAGTCGAGGTTGAGCATATAGCCGTATTCTATGTCTTCTGTGAGTGTCAGATTGGAGATGCCGAGTCTCTTGAATGCATCGAGATTGATGTCAGCGAGCGAGAGATTTCTCACGATAGTTGCTGTATCACTGCTATTGAAGGGGAGATTTGTTTTTTTGTACACCGGGAGATTTTCTTCTGGTATTTTCACTTCACCCTTGTAGACATAGGTATAGACGGGCATATCGATTGGCGGGTAGATCATAGCGTCTGGAGCCATCATTTTCGATGATACTGCATCTCCGCCACCTCAGAGACCCATACCACCACCTCCACCACTCTGAGGTCGAGGGTTATTTTGATTCGTGAGTGCAATAGTACCAAATGATTCCGCCCCAGTGCTCTCTATATTTTGACGAAATGAGATTGGTGTAGTTTGATTCTTTTGCGTAAACACGCCAGAGCTCAATCAGATGCCTACAATCAGACAGAGACTGAGTGCACCAACCATAGCTCACCAGGGGAGCCAGACTGCTGGTTTTTTCATCGTTGCGATTTCTCGCATGATTTTCTCGCGAAGTTCACTTCGAAATGTTTCATTGATTTCTACTTCTGGGCGATTTTTTATCATCCTGTCGATGATTTTTTTGATTTCTGCCTCCTTTTCTCGGAGGGTAGGATCGAGAGCGTAGAGCTCTTCGAGGATGTCTCTAGTATTGACTGACATAAGAAAGAAAGAGTGAAAAAATAAAGATATATGTAATATTTGCTGCTATTTTTGCCATTGTTCGTGAGACGATTTTTTTTGCATTTGCGACGCTTTCGCCAGTGATTTCGCTGATTTCTGCATAAGAAAGGTCGTCCCATATGCGCATCGTGAGGATAGTCCGCTCTTTTTCAGAGAGAGTACCGAGGAAATTCATCACTTCTGCGAGCTTCGAAGAAGTATCTATTTTTTGACCTTCATCGACAGTGTATCCTGTCTCGACATCATCGAGACTGTCGTGGGTATGTATCGCACGAGTAGAATCGACGAGCGTCGTATAGGCTATACGGTAAATCCAAGAGAAAAATTCTCATTCACTGGTACCACGGAAACCAGATATGCGCTTCATGGCTTTCATATACGTCTCTGCGACGATATCTTCAGACCATTCGTGGTCCTGGGTACGGTGGTAGATAAAACGATAGACTTTTTCGTAGCTCATATCATAGAGTCGGCCGAAAGCATCGAGGCTTCCATTTCGGATTTTTGCGAGGTGAGTGGCAAACATAAGAGGTAATTGAAGAACGTTCTCACAAGCTATGACGAAAGTGTATCAAAAAGGTGACAAAAAAGTACCACTTTTCTTCTTTCTCTCAAAAAACATGTAAAAACTATATTTATACATAGAATTTATATCGAAATAAAAAATAAACTTGTCAAAATATTATTTTCTGTATAATGGGATCAGTACACGTTACAAATTCAGATATATTCTTTTACAGTGAGATCGTCGATTTGGTTTTAATTAAGAGAGTCTATCCATACACAACAGTGTCCTTCGCCTGAGCAGAGTCTTACCTAAAAGAATAAATTTATAGGACCAGCCTCACGCGGTTCTATTTTTTTCTTTTTTTATATGTTCGATTTTTCGAAACGGTTAGAGGATTTTGAAACTGGTAAACCTACTGGTGGTCGTCGTGTTCGTGGTAAATACAATCGTGATGAACGAGCTCCAAAATCTGGAGGTTTTTCTGGTCGTCGTCCAGAACGCCCTGGATTTGGTCCTGGTCATACCTCACGTCGTGATGGTACTACAACTGATCGTCCTGCCTTTGGTGGTGAACGAAAGCCATATGGTGCTCCGAGTCGTGGTGGTTTTGGTGGCGGAGAACGAAAGACTTTTGGTGCTGGTGCACCAGGTCGTATGAGCTACAATGGTGGGAGTGGTCGTGGTGGTCGTCCGAGCTTTGGTGGTCGAGGTTCTTCATTTGGTGGTGGCTCTCGTGGTCGCTCAGGTGGCGGTCGTCGTCTCCCACCTCAACCAAGCTACAAACAGTATATGTTTACTCCAACAGATGAATCTGGTGAACTCAAATTCACTCCCTATGAAGTAACAAAGAAATTTCATGATTTCGCTCTCGATGAACACATCACAAAAAACATCGATAAGAAAGGCTATGAGAAGCCAACAGAAATCCAAGAAAAAACACTTCAGGCTATCATGGATGGTCGTGACATGTTGGGTCTTGCGAATACTGGTTCTGGTAAAACAGCTGCCTTTCTCATTCCAATTCTTCATCGTATGCTCTCAGGTGTCAAAAAACGACTCCTCGTCATGACTCCAACTCGTGAGCTTGCTGATCAAATACAGACAGAATTTCGATGGATTGCCCAGGGGACATTTCTCCGTTCAACGGTCGTTGTCGGTGGTGCAAGTGCTCGCAATCAAATCATGGATATCAAACGTGGTGTTCATTGTATCGTTGCGACACCTGGTCGTCTCAAGGATCTCTACGATCGTGGGGTGATAGATTTCTCTGACTACGGACATGTGGTTCTCGATGAGTTTGACCGTATGCTCGACATGGGTTTCATCAATGATATCAAAGAAATCATGGCTATGCTCCCAGAAGATAAACAAACAGTGCTTTTCTCTGCGACTATGTCTCGTGATATTGAGAAACATGTTCACTCATTCCTCAAGAACCCAGAACAAGTTACCATCAAATCAGAACCAGTTGGTTCTCGTATTGCTCAAGAAGTGGT
>CALETF010000054.1 GCA_937920005.1 uncultured Candidatus Altimarinota bacterium | reverse complement strand
TGGTCAGGTGTGCCTGTCGGCAAACTCATCCAGACAGAAAATGACAAATATCTTCACCTTTTCGAACATTTACAAGAATCAGTCAAAGGACAAGACCATGCTCTGAGGTCTGTGGCTGAAGCTGTCCAGCGTTCAAAGGCAGGACTCTCAGACAAGAACCGACCGATTGGGAGCTTCCTCTTCCTCGGACCGACTGGTGTGGGTAAGACAGAAACAGCCAAAGCCCTGGCAAGTGCCCTCTTCGATCACAGTGGTGCCTTTATCAGAATCGACATGAGTGAATATGGTGAATCACACTCCGTGGCACGTCTCATCGGTTCTCCTCCTGGGTATATCTGACATGACGAAGGTGGACAACTCACCGAAGCCGTCCGTCGAAAACCCTTTTCAGTACTGCTTTTCGACGAGATAGAAAAAGCTCATCCCGATGTCTACAATGTCTTTCTTCAAATCCTCGATGATGGTCGACTCACGGATGGAAAAGGTCGCACCGTCGACTTCCGAAATACTATTATCATTATGACTAGTAATATCGGTTCTGAAAAGATTATGGATTTCTTTAGCGAAGAAAAAGGCGGACACAATGTCGACGATATCCAGATGAAAGCTCTCAATGATATGATGATAGGACAACTCCGAAACTACCTCCGCCCTGAACTCATCAATCGTATCGACGACATCATCGTCTATCGACCTCTTGGCGACGAAGTCCTCCGCGCGATCATCGACCTCGAATTGGCGAAGGTGTCGAACATGCTCGCTGAAAAAGATATCACCGTCACCTGGGATAAGTCCGTCCATGACTACCTCATGAAGCATGGTATCGATCCTCAGTTTGGTGCTCGCCCTCTCCGTCGCGCCGTCACCAAATACATTATAAATGCTCTATCAATGAAGCTCCTCGATGGAACTCTCCAAGAAGGAAGTAGTACAAAGATAAAATTTGACAAAGACAATATAGTGATAAAATAAAACATATCACTATAAATATAGTTATGGTTTCTGTTTCATCTGAACCTGCCGAAAATAAGCATCCTTGAAGGATTTTAATCGTCGATGACATACCTGAAACAGCGGAGTTTTTCGCCGAGCAACTGCGAGAACATTTCGAAAGTGTTACAACGTCGACTCCAGAAAGAGCAGAATCCGCAGCCAAACAATGAAATTTTAGTGCATTAGTGACAGATTTACGGTTCGTCGGCAATAGAAGACTAGATAATGGTGTGGAATTAGCGAAAAAACTCAATTGACGCTGTCCACCAACTGTCATCTTAACGGCATGTGTATGAGCAAAAACGCTGTCAATTATCACAGGGCAAGCAGTCCATACAGATGGAACCCCTCTCCTCCGAGGTGTCATGAAATGAAGTGGCATAGAACCTCTTGTGGCACAAATTCGTTGAGCCATGGCAGATGCAGAGAGATTACCAGAATGAGCTCGTGCTGAAGGAATAAAAAAAGTACAAATACCTGAATTTAATAGTGGAGAGGCTCCTGCTGAGCTCACAAATGTCATTGCACTTTTATCTGAAAAACTCAAAAACTATGTCAGAATAACTCGAGAAAAACTCTCTGCATTAAAAGAAAAATATGATTTAGAAAATTGGACTTCTTGGAAAGCAATAAAAGTAACCATCGAGGGACAACTCGAGCAATTTGCCACTTTTAATTCAGAACGTCTCATAGGTAAAGGCGAAAAAGATACCCTTGATGCCCTGCACGAGCTCAATAGTCGAACTATTTTGCTCGACATGGAAAGACTAAGAGTACCTGAAGAACAGAAAAATGAGGAAGTTATGGGTATTATTCGAGAACTAAAAAATGCTCATATCTGAATAGATACAGAAATACGATGAAGTTTCAAAAAAGCAGAAGATATCTGTAATCCTGAACTCGATTTTGACCATGATGTAAAAAGAATACTCGGGAGAGGGAAAAATCATTTTGAAATCTGGTATCCAAACAGGGAAATGGAATGAAAAACTCGATTAAGAGACAATGGCCGACTCATAACATCTTTTCTCGAAGCACTTCACGGACAATTCAATGATAAAGATTGTTCAATAGATGTACGCTGAATTAATGAAGAAGATCCCTGGTTCGAAGGCAGTGATGAACAAAAAAGACTTCAAAAAAAGATTGATTGGGGTGGTGGATATAGAATCCGACTTCGGATTAATCATTATGGAAATAAAGAAAGCAAATTTTGGTGAAAAAGTTATGAACAATTACTCGATCCAATAAGGGGGATAATTGAAAAACTCTTAGCGACAAAAAGAATTTATATAAATCCTGAAATATTTTCTTACCAAATGGAGGAACACGGTGGCGATATAGAAATTATCCTAAAAACAAAAGAAATAGACAGGCTAGCTCTTGCGAAAAAAGAGGCAGAAGAAGCAAAAATTCAAGTAAAAAAAATAGGGGCAATGCGTGTAGACAGGTATGGCAGAGAAGATGTCTATAAAGTAACTACTCCTGCTGGAGAATTGACCATGATCGGGTGTTCAATGCCAAAGAAAATGAAAAATATGGGCGAAAATTGGTGTGTTGTACTCCATGAAGGAGAACTCATACTCTCAAGCGGACGAGCTCATTTTGAAAATGATATAGCCATATGCCACTATCTCGTGAAAAGAAAAAAACTCTCTTCAAGAGATGCATACAATATTGCTTCAGAATCTATGCGTCTCAAACTTCAGGAATGAACCTTATTGGCAGATCATGAAAAGATACCAGAAGAAGAACTACCAGAAGCACAAGAAATGTGGAAACAAATGTGATATGAGTGACGCTATGAAAATCAAGAAGAGACTATTGCGAAACTGGAAGCTATTACCAGAGAATTGTGAGTACAGTGAGTCATTCCCGATAGGCACTCATTTTATGGCAGAAGTGGCATGATGTATATAATGGTAGAAGATTTAGATGATCCTGAAATGCAAGCATTTAAAGAAAAGGAAGGGGAAGAAAAAGAAGAGTGGTTTGAATAGAAAAATCCCTATACTCTTGTTATGCCCCGAGCCCTCCCCGCAGTTTCTATTGTGATTCTGATTCTTCTCTCCCTCGTAGGAATAGGTGTCGGAATAAATAATTATAACGCCTATCAATCACAGCAACGTATTATTCACGCTTTTAGTCCCTATTACCAGGGCTTAGCGAAGCAGTGCTACAAAAGTGACAGTACGAACTGTTGTCTGTCTTCTGTGTCCAATATGGAGGCAAAGAAAGCTATCCTCATACCTGAGACAGGATGTCCAACAGGCATGACACAAAACATCCTCCGATGTATGGGATCATACACCTGGTGTGAGAAATAAGAAATAAAAAAACCAGAAATAGAGAAATGGGTTTTTAGGACAACAACTGTTTGAGCGGGATGAAAGCAGAAAACAACATGACAGAGAGGACAGCGAGTTTGTATCCCCTAAATGATTTTGGGTACTTTTTTCACAAAAAGTACCAAACGAATCAAGTATATTAAAGTTACTACGCGTCTGTTGAATCAGAAACAACAGGTTCTGGTTTGGCAGGTTCATCTATCCAAGGATTTTCAGATTCGATAGTGTCAAAGTTGACAGGTTGTCCATCAATCAGCAATTCAAGAATCTGAGCACGACCACCATCAATGGCAATTTTTACTTCGAGTTTCTTGCCAGAATTAAGACGACCGATACGATCTATGGCCCAGCCTTTCCCTTCTGGTACGAAGTACTGTTCTATTTGAGGGTAATTAATGGTGCCTTGTTTTTCAGTACGATACACTGACTGACCATTCTTTTCTTCGACATAATTCTGATATTCTTGGACGACAGCTTCGCCACGAATGTAGACACCACCTGATGGCTTCGTTGTGGTAAAGGCATAACTCGTCACACGATTGTCCGCTCCAAAAGTGAGGAGAGCATAGACAGGCTGTGAGGCTGGGAGACTCTTGGCAAAAGCGACCGCTTGTTCGCCACGACCAATTTCATAGGCGAGATCGACATAGTCACCTCGGAGGATATCGCGTGGATCGACAGGCATAGTGGCGAGGATGACTTGTTGACCGTTACGTCGGAGATCTTCTTGGGTGTAGACACCAGAAGCGAGGACGATGACAAAGAGAGCGATAGCTCCGAGAAATGCGAGATGTTTTTTGTTTTTCATACTTATTTTTTATGGACAAGAGAGAGGACTTTTCGACGAGATTTTTCGAGCCAAAAACCACCAACGAGACCGGCGAGACCCAGAATCATGAAAAAGAGAGATCGATCCATGAGACTCCAGAAGAAATCAAAATAGAGGCTGAGAAGGTAGACAGCTATCCAGAAAAATGTCTGTGAAATAACATATGATTTTCGGAGTGTGACACCAGTCCAGACGCCTCCAGCCAAGAGAGCAATGTAGAGGATATTGAGACCGAGACGCTCCATATCAGAATAATCAAGCACTTCTGTGACATAAATGCTGAGAGTATATATCCAGCCCGTCAGGAGAACAAAAAAGAGACCGAATTGTCTATAAACAGTATGGATAGCAGTAAATATTTTTGTCTTCCATTGCAGAAGTAATCCTATAACAAGGAGATCGAGACCCATACCGAGAGACCAGAGGACAAATGTTTTTTCTTTTGGTTCAATTCCCCACATACCATCACGGAAAGCAAACTCAAGATGAAACCAGATAATATAGAGAACTGTATGAGCGACCGCGAGAGCCCCAAATGGGACGATATAGGTAAACGGTATCGAGAGAAGAAACCAGGTGAGGAAGAGTGATTTTGGATTACTCTCGAGGTGATAGAGCTGGCCATAGAGAGTGAGTGAGGCACCTATCAGGAGAACTCCGAGGAAAATAAGGCTCTTCCCGAGAATTGGGAAATCTTTTTTTATTTCAGAGAGGTAGTAACCACCAAGGAGTGGGATAATGGGGAGGAGTGTGATGAGGATAAGCTTGGTAAAATGTCCGAGCGATTCCCAGTTGCTGGCAAAAAAGAGAATCAACCCTGTACCGAGAAGCAATGCTCCGAGGACAGAAACGATAAGCGTGAAACGCCCAGAGCGAGCATCTCTTTGCTCTGCTTGTATATCAGCGAGCATGACCTTATACTGTTTCTCTGTGATAATCTCACGAGAGAGCCAGCGATCGAGGAGGGTGTGGATATTCATAAGAGAAATTGTAAACCCCTAGAGAGTGAAGTCAAAAGAAGACACTTGCTATTGCCTTACTTATTATTTTAGGTATTTCACGATTTTGTAGGTAACAGGGGTAAAGAGAGCCTCTATAGCGACCTTGAAAACTATATTTGAGAGTGCCAAAGCGAAGAGATCAGCATGTCACATAGTGCCCAGAAATGCTATCAAACAAAAGACTGTACTGTCGAACGTCTGTCCAACAAGTGTCGAACCAATGGTTCTCATCCAGAGCCATTTTTGTCCTGTGATTTTACGAATAGCGAGGAGTGTCCAGGCATTTGAAAACGTACCAGCAAGGTAACCAAATATGCTCCCCAGGGTAATACGAGGTACCAGTCCGAGAAGAGCTTCGTAACTTCCCTGATTCTCCCAGAAACCAGCAGAAGGAAGAACTTGGACTATGTGAGAATTGCAGCATTGAGAACTATACAGGCAAACCCGAGGAGGATAACCTTTCGAGAAACTTTCCAACCATACACTTCAGCAAATATATCTCCAAAAATATAAGAGAGCGGAAAGAGAATAGTCCCCGCGTCGAGTGTCAGACCCGCAAACTCTGTCATTTTTGTCGAAGCAATATTTGAGATAATGAGGATAGCACAGAAAAATGTGACCAAAACCGTAAAACGAAATGAATTCATAGAAAATAATTAATGATTTTTTACCCAATCGACGAGAGATGTAAGTGAGTTATGAGTAATGATAGAGAGACCTTTTATATCCTGATATTTTGACTGAGAAGCCGGTATATGAATCGTTTTGAAACCAAGCTTCTTTGCTTCTTCGAGACGCTTTTCGAGTTGTGCCACTGGCTTGATGACCCCTGTCAATGATATTTCTCCGAGGAAGAGAGCATGATCGAGAGGCTTCTTCTGATCTGAAGAGAGAAGAGCTGCGACAATGGCCAAATCTACTGCTGGTTCGCCCACGGAGAGACCATGTGAGACATTCACATACACATCATCCGAATCGAGGTTTATTCGTCAGAATTTGGCGATCGTCGCCAAGAGCAATTCTATTTTTTGGCTTGAAATACCTCTTGCTGACCTCTTAGGATAGGGGTACTTTGTCGAATGTGTCAGAGCTTCTATCTCCATAATAACGGGGCGATTCCCCTCAAGAGCTATAGTCAGAGCTGAGCCAATTTGCGGTGTGGTTTTGAGGATACCTTCAGCAGGGTTTTTGAGATCAAGAAGTCCATTTTCACCCATTTCAAAGAGCCCAATGGCATCTGTTGGACCAAAACGATTTTTCATCGCGCGAAGAATTCGATAGCTCTGGTATCTGTCCCCTTCGAGAAAAAGGACTGTATCAACGAGGTGTTCGAGAGTTTTTGGACCAGCCAAGTCGCCATCTTTCGTCACATGACCAATCAGAATAACCGCCGTATTCGTATTTTTCGCAAAGTGCATAAATGTCTCAGCAATCGATCGAATCTGTGCCATTCCGCCACTTGATCCACCCTGAGACTCAGAATAGAGAACGCTCACAGAATCAATAATCACAATAGGGTGTGGGACCGACTGGAGGGTGGCGATGATATCTTCGACGATTTCTCCATGAAAAAAGTGAATATGTGGATTTGATACGCCGAGACGGTGGGCACGACCAGCTATTTGCTCTTCGCCTTCTTCACCAGAAACATAGAGAACGGGTGTTTTTTCCGACGCACACCACTGAGCGAGTTGAAGGGTTAATGTCGACTTTCCAATACCTGGTTCGCCTGAGAGAAGAGTCAGACTTCCTCGTACCAATCAGCCTC
>CALETF010000053.1 GCA_937920005.1 uncultured Candidatus Altimarinota bacterium | reverse complement strand
TGCCTGAGTGAGAATTGGGTGTGTATTTGACTCTTCACATCGTGTCTTTCCAAACGCTGTTGTAATGATAGTAATTGTATCTTCATGACGAGTAATAGTTGCTGTTCGTAGGAGTGGGAGGAGGGTGCTTTTGACACCAAGTTCTTGTATTTTTTTGAGAAAATTTTCGGGCGAAAATTCAGTTGCCGTATCTTCACTTACTTCTTCATTTGTTATTGTGGAGATTTCATGTGCGGGTTCTGGCAGGCTTTTATCTCATTCTGGGAGCTCATGTGTTGGAACTGGTAAATCCTTTATTTGCTCCTCGACGTTTTCTGCCTCATCTTTTTGAGGAGGTGTTGAGATATTTTTTACTGGTTCAACGGGGTGAGTTTTTTTTGTGAGCATGACAGCATCTTTGATTCTCTCGTAGAGAGCCATGCGGAGGACATCCATTGGCACAGCGACTTGTTTGCACTGGATAAAGATGCCTGTGAAGAGATCAAAAATATCTCGGTATATTGGAAATATTTTGTTTTCAAAAGCCTCACTGATATTATCGACTATCCATTCAGTCATCTGTGCTGAGAACTGCCGGACATCAGCTGATTCTGCTTCCAGCGTATCAATGATTTCTTGAATATCTGCACTTTTTCCATTTTTTATAGCTTCAAATGTTTTCCTCAGAAATGCATGGTTGACGAGATGGAGAGCTGCCTCGACATTGCTTGTTTGTACTGATTTTTCGAAGATGCATTTTTCGAGCATGGTCAGGGAGTCTCGGAGGCTTCCTCGTGAGCGATGAATGATCATGTTGAGAGCCTCTTCTTCATAAGTGATACTTTCTTGAGTACAGATTTTCTGAAGGAGTGCACGCATGTCAGTTTCTCCGATTTTTGTCAGGTCAAATCGGATGACACGAGAGAGGATGGTATCAGGAATTTTGTGGATTTCTGTCGTGGCAAGGAGAAAAATAGCGTGCGCTGGTGGCTCTTCGAGAGTTTTGAGGAGTGCATTGAATGCCTCTTTAGTGAGCATGTGCACCTCGTCAATAATGTAGATTTTATAGTCTGAATCATATGGAAGAGTTCTTACACCATCTCGCAGAGCC
>CALETF010000052.1 GCA_937920005.1 uncultured Candidatus Altimarinota bacterium | reverse complement strand
CTTTGCGGATAAAAATGATGTATTAATAGATGACCTTAAAATAAACAAAGATAGTATAATCCCGTTTCCTGAACATCAAACCAAAAATGACTTGACGAGAAAGCGTGTCTGATTTATTGACATACTCACAAAACAGCAATACTCAAGAATATGAATTCTCTGAAATACTGATGTGAGAAGACCAACCTACATCCTGATTTGCAAAAGGCATGGGTCAAACAAAATACAGAAAAAGAAGCTCTCGATTTCCAAAAAAAAGAAAGCAGTTTTTATAGCATAAAATTCATATTTTTCGTTATTTTGAGCGTGCTCTACATGCCCCACTACACGATTATGGGTTTACTAGGATACGATACATATTTATTGGGTAAAAAAAATATAACATCCCTACTGAAAAAAAGATATAAAAAAATGCTTGATATAGGATCATGAAGTGGTTCAATTACTCAAGAATTCGAACCATTTGTAGATGAGATACACTACCAAGAACCATCGATAACTTTTCAAAAAATACTCAACAAAAAATGATACAAGAACGATGAAGAAAATAAATATAACTACGATATTGTTACGATGTTCAATGTTCTCGATATTTGTGAGAATCCCCACGACATGATGCAACGAGCACTCAAAAAAATAAGAAGAAATGGTATTATGATTATGAGTCTCCCTTTCCCTATTTTAGTAAGGTCATGGGATGATAGAGGCATTCGAAAAACAAATACTCTTGTGCAAGACCAGAAATTATCGTTTGAAACAGCAACGTCACTTTTTTATGAAAATTTTATCAAGAAATGGAATCTGAAGGTAACCTATTTTACACGACTCCCCTACATCGTCTCACTTCCTGAATCAAAAAAGACCACAGTCTACGACAATGGTCTTTTTGTATGCAAATGTATCTAATTCGATTCTTCTTCGATTTTCACCTCTTTTTTCTTCGCTAGCTCAGTATCCCAAAGAGCAAAATCAATCGATGGTAAGAGAGAGCTTATAGCCTGTCATTTTGTGAGAACATCATAGCTCAACAGCGACCAGACATACTCCTGTCGTTTTTCAAAACAACGAGCAGAAAAGTACTGAACAGATGTACGAGTACATTCAAGCTCAGCTTCGAGAGCTTTTCGAGCCTTCTCAGTTGGTTCATAAGAGCCAAATTTAATAGGATCACTACTAAGAACAGGCTCATAGGAGAGGCCTGAGACAGGATTGTATGAGACATATGATTCTGGGGTATAGTAACCAACATTGTAATATCCAGAACCATTTGGTGACATCTTTTGACCCTTAAAGTAGAGATATTCAAAATCTTCTATTTTTTGCCATTCAGCATGATATTGAGTATCCTTTTGTGTCTTAAATTGATCAAGAGAGGCTTCAGTATAGCTCGGAAGAGAAACGCCCGACAAATACATACTCAAAATCAGGTCAAAATTATCTCTCTGGGCGCTATTGACGTAGGCACGACGATTAATTGGCATTTTTTTGAGTATAGCCTCAAAAGTTGGGCTTTTGCTGTCGCCAGGTATGATGTTATCAGAAAGGCGCTTGTGATAAATAGCCCAGATATGGAGACGGATATACTCATCCCATGTGAGCGGATGCTCTCCATCAAATACTGGTCTCGGAGACAAAATACCGTATTTTACGAGATTTCTGAGGGCATCGCGAAATTCCTGGGACTGTTTATCAACATCAGTGTAGGAGAGCTTGACTGCAGTTGATCCAAAATTAGTCGCACCCATATCTACCACAGTAACATGTGCGTCGAGATATTCCTTCATCAGGACATAGAGATCAGATTTTTTTCTCTTATCCGTCAGGAACATAAGCGAGAGAAAGTGCGAATTATCTTGTCCAACAAGAAGTATCACTTCGCAAAATGCTGTACTATGTGTCGCATTTTTCTCATCAGTCACTTGTGACCAACTACTATTATCACACACAACGAAACCCTCATGCCCCTTGTAAGTAATCAAATTTGATTCTGTATTTTCTGAGAAATAAGGTGCTTCTTTGAGTTTATTTAAGAGTTCTGATGCGCTCGTATTTTCGGTATAGAAAGAATTAGGAACAATACTTACCTGTGCATAACTCCAGAGATTACCAAGATATGTCCGCACGGAGAAAAGGTCATCGTATGTGACCATCAATCCAGAAATAACTCCATCATATGGAAAGAAATTTGATCGGAAATCTACCAGAGACTCTCGGGTAGGATGAAGCGTTACCTTTGCATCATCAACAGAAACAGAAGCCGCAGAATCAAAATTAAATTGCACTGGGAAACGAATACCAGCCAAAAATGCCGCAATATTTTGCTGTATAGCATCATACGTCGTCTCATTGGAAAAAGGCGTTGAAAGTTGGAGGAGGAGGAGGTGTGTACCATCTACTATTTTGAAATACACATACTGGGTTTTTGTTTTATCTCCACCAGTGTTTCCGAGTGTATCAACTTCATAAAATGATTGACCGCCTATAGTCACAGTTTTAAATTTCACATCTTGGAAGAATGGGAAAAATGACTGTCGGGCCAAAAAATATCGTATTTCTTCGGGAGTAGTTAATTTCGGAGTGTTAAAGTGAAGAAAAGAGAAATTATACACAGCAGTATTGCTCTCTTCTGCTATCTGACCATCAATATACGAACCAGGTATATATGTCGTTATATTGTATTTTTGAGGGAATTGGAAGGTAACCAAAGCATCTGCAATTTGCTTCTTCTGAGAAAAATCATCAATCTTTTGTAAAAATGGAGCGAATTGAGGACTATTTTTCTGAAGCCCCCCTGTTGCAACCAAACCAGACTGTATAAAACTCTGGGCTTCTTTGATAGAAAGAGAATATCCAAGAGCAGGGTCAGCTGAGCCTCCAATGAGAAATGTGTTAACGCCTATCATCTTACCGTCACGAATAAGTGGACCGCCAGAATTACCGCCAGCAATCAGGGTATCAGTTTTGATATAGGTATTATTATTATAGAGATATGTCCCTGAAACAATGCCCTGTGTCTCCGTAATAGTATTTGCACCAACCCAAGGATAGCCACGAGCAATCACGCTATCACCAGCATTTGGTGTATAAGAGTAATCAATAGGGAGAGTCGCAAAACTTGAGAAACTCACGGAACGCCCAAAAATGTCGAGAGAATCAAGTTGCAAAAGTGCTATATCTCGATCAATGTCTCGAGCGATAACAGAAGCCGTATAGTGACAACGAGGAGGAACTGATGGATCATCAGTGAGACAAATACTAAAATCATCCGATATACCACCAAATCCATCATCAACCACATGATTATTTGTGAGTATATGACCTTGTGCATCTATAATCGAACCACTCCCCCATCCTTGAAGTGAAAAATACATACCAAGAGGTTCTTTATAAGAAATCACCTGAACAACAGGAGATGGAGCAGCAAAAAGACTGAATGAAACAGTAATAAAAGAGAGAAGAAAAAGTTTTTTCATAAAAAATTAGAGATTAGGACATTGAACAGCTATAGTTTCGAGACTGAGAATAGAGGTCTCAGCACTTCCATCAGAAAAAATATCAAAATAGCTGGCACAAATTTTTGCCTGCTCTTGTTGCATTTTTTCAGTATACATCATAAATTCAAAAACATCAGCACGGGTAGCAGGAGCATTAGGACGAAATGACCCCATAGCAATATTACCATCTTTACCATCTTCACAAGCAATACCATGATTGAAAATACGACAGTCAGGGAGCGACGAAAGAAGTTTTGTTTGCCAATCAGCATATCACTGATTTTTGAGCCAATTCATGGTATAATTTTCTGGGGAAAGTGGGATGTTTCCTGCTTGTACAATGATAGCCAGAGCCTCAGCTCGTGTAACAATATCCCGAGGACGAGTAGAAGTATTTGCTCTAGTTACCAATCCTTTATCAGCTCCTATTTCAAAAGCTCGACAAACCCAAGCATCTTTACTCTGAGCATCAAATCGTGCATCAGTAAAATAACCACGACACTGATACTCAGAAGGTAAATCAATTCATGCGAGCTTGAGAGCAGTACCAGTGAGTTCTTGGCGAAGCATAAAATCATCAAGTCGAAATGAGGCTATATCTTCATGAGAAACAATGAGTCCAGCCTGAGCAATAAGATTTGCACGAGCTGCATCATCACTTGTATATGCGTATGAAAGAGGAAGTATTCAGAGAGAAACACTGAATACAAAAGAGAATATTTTATTCATATGCTCTCCATTGTAATATCAGAGCAAAAAAATCAAAAATAAAACTCCCACTTTTCAGTGGGAGTTTATCAGTTGATGCAATCCTATTCATCATCTTCTTCGAATTTCACACCTCGTTCAGCACGAATTTTTTCTGTGATATTCGCAGGAACTGGAGCGTAGTGAGAGAATTCCATAGCATAGGTAGCACGACCCTGAGAGTTTGATCGGAGAGTTGTAGAATATCCGAACATTTCAGAGAGAGGAATTTGAGCTTGGATAATTTTAGCCATACCACGATCACTCATTTCACTGATTTGTCCTCGTTTTCCATTGACGTCACCGAGGATGTCACCCATGTACTCTTCTGGAGTATTGATTTCTACCTTCATGATAGGTTCGAGGAGGATAGGTTTCGCTTTCTTAGACGCTTCACGGAAACACTTAGAAGCAGCAATACGGAATGAGAGTTCGTTTGAGTCGACATCATGGTATGAACCAAATGTGAGAGTCGCTTGAACATTTACCATAGGGTAACCAGCGATGACACCTCGTGCATACGAAGCATCGAGACCTTTTTCAACGCCGGGGATAAATTCTCGAGGAATAACTCATCCT
The DNA here is from genome assembly GCA_937920005.1 of uncultured Candidatus Altimarinota bacterium. Taxonomy (GTDB): domain Bacteria; phylum Patescibacteriota; class Gracilibacteria; order BD1-5; family JAGOOR01; genus JAGOOR01. Next base: position 999 of record CALETF010000052.1, on the reverse strand, counting down.
GAGATTTCATTGATAAATCGATTTTCCTCTTTGTATTCTTCCGGTTCAGCCTGACGCATAGCTTCTGTAATAGGCTCGAACGTGATGATGACATGACCGAATTGACCGCGACCACCCGTCTGCTTTTTGTATTGGAATTCCTGATCCTTCACGACCTGAGTGATAGTTTCACGGTAAGCAACTTGAGGAGCACCTACATTAGCTTCAACGCCAAACTCACGTTTCATGCGGTCAACAATGATTTCCAGGTGCAGTTCGCCCATACCGGAAATAATCGTCTGGCCAGACTCTTCGTCAGTATGCAGACGGAATGACGGATCTTCCGCCGCCAGGCGCTGCAACGCGATGCCCATTTTTTCCTGGTCAGCCTTGGTCTTGGGTTCGACCGACAATTCGATCACCGGTTCGGGAAATTCCATCCGTTCCAAGATAATCGGGTTGCGTTCGGCGCACAAAGTATCGCCGGTGGTCGTTTCCTTTAACCCCGCAAGCGCCACAATGTCGCCTGCATAGGCGACGTCGATATCTTCACGGCTGTTCGCATGCATGAGGAGCATGCGGCCGATTTTTTCCTTTTTGTCCTTGACCGAGTTCAGATAGCCACCCTTGGTCAGCGTACCCGAATAGACGCGCAAAAAGGTGAGCGAGCCGACGAAGGGATCGTTCATAATCTTGAACGCCAAACCCGAAAACGGCGCGTCATCAGATGTTGCGCGGCTGTCCGCCGCGTCGGTGTCGGGGTTGATACCGTGCTCGGCGAGGTAGTAGCGCAGCAGCAGGTTGTGCAGCTTATCCTCTTCGATGGGCTTCGCCAGATAGTCGTTCATCCCGGCCTTCATCAGCTTCTCTTTTTGCCCGTCAAACGCGTGGGCGGTGACGGCGATCGCCGGGGTTCGGCCGCCGCGGTCGTGGGGCAGGTCGCGGACCGCGCGGATGAGGCCGTAGCCATCGGCGCGCTTCTTCTCATCTTGGATGTCTTCCGGGTTCGCGTAGGCGAGC
>CALETF010000051.1 GCA_937920005.1 uncultured Candidatus Altimarinota bacterium | reverse complement strand
CGTGAAAGATGCAGAAAAAACAATGATACAAATGACCGAGAAAAATGAGAGCTGAAGACCGATATCATAGACCAGAGAGAGTGGGTTCAGGAGAGCCAAGAGAGCAGCGACAAAAAGAGGAAGCATCAATGCTCCAATCCGATATCACCAGAGACTCGCACTGTATCCGAGTATACCCATAAGCGCAGCACGCCACACAGGAGCATCGCCTCACACCAAAAAAGCAAAAGAGAATACAACACTCGTCACAACGACAATACGTCACCATGGAAATAGTCCTCGCAGAAACAACGAGAGAAAGACAATGAGCATCATCACATTCGAACCACTCACAACCATGATATGCATGAGTCATGATGCTTTGAGCTGCTCGCGAAACTCGGTATCAAATGTATTTTTCTGACCCAGCAGAATACCAGAGAGGATATCGTATCCGCGAGGAGGGAAAATCAGGGACAGTTGTCGATCAAACCATTCTCTGGCACGTACCAAGAGTGTATACTGCTCTGGAGGATATTTCTGTACCTGAAAACTACGGAACTCTCCTATCATTCCACGATACCAGAGTTGTTTTTCGGCTCTGTATTCAGGCGTATCACGCGGAAAAGAGAATTTCCCAAGAGCACGGACATTATCACCAGGCACCAGTGAGAGATTTGGTGGCAAAATAAGAGCAACATCAAACGGTGTCACCATGACATCATCTATTTCGGTCACAGTCACTCGATATCGATAAGTAAATTCTGAAGTGCTGACGAGTCATCATGCAACTCCTGAGGCAGACTGTGTAAAGGCACCCCATGCCACGCTCTCACCGATACGGTCTCGCTCGAGCTTATACTGCATCATCGAAAGATACGAAAGAGCATATCCGATACAGAGCATGACAATACTGAGCCAACGAGATGAAGAATGATAACAAAAGAATATCAACATCGAACACAATATCACAAACACGCCAGCTCACGACCAAATACCTCCTACGACAATACCACAGAGGAAGAAGAACAGTGGCAGGAAAAATAATTGCATGGTTCTCAAGAAAAATAGAAAACCTCACCGCTCACTAGAGTCCTGCGAGCCAAGCACCAACACCGTATGATATCAGTGCCGCTATCGTGCCAAGACCGAGTGTCTGAAGACCTGAAGCAACAGTAGAAGTATGTGAGAGATATCATTTGAGGACTCCTATACCCACAAAAGCTATACCCGTCATGAGACAAGACAAACGAAATCCACCAACATCAAAAACATACGGAATAAGTGGTACAAATCAGACAATAACAAAAGCAACAAGAGTCCAGAGAGCAATAGAAATTGGGGTTTTCTTCCCTACTTTTTCACTTTTTGCAGCGAGATAAGCACTGATAGACATCGATGCTCCATCAGCAAAGAGATTTGCAAGACCTAAGATAATAATCGTCGCATTCGTGAGGTCCCCACCCGTCGCACCAGCGACAACAGCAAATGTCGTCACAGTACCATCAACCGCACCATACACCATCTGAGGGAGGTAGTATCGAAAAAGGTCAAAAGGTGACACTTTTTTCTCATGAAAAAGAGAAGTAAACATAATTATCAATCTACAATTATCAATCCACAAACTACAGAGATTGAATAAATAAAACTACTGAAACTTTTTACGCATGGTAACTTGAGTTTTCCCAATTATTCTACATATTTCTTCGACGGAATCCAATAATTCGTGTGATTGTTTTTCTGTCAGATATCCAGAATCAATCAAGAGCCTCAACCAATATCGTGTTTCTCGCGCTTCTTTATAAGCTATTCACAGTTTTTGAATAAAGTCTCTTTCCGAAACACCTCCTATTGATTCTTCTACATTAGCACCAATAGAAGTACCACTCCTGAGAATCTGTTTCGAGAGAACAAATTCTTGCTTTTCTTCTGTAAGAAAACGATATAATTTTATTATCCTCAGAGCAAAAGAATAACTTTTTTCTTGAAGAATATTTTGTTTCATACATGCAGTATAACAAAATAACAAAGAAAGAAAAAATCCTCTTTTGAAGATTGTAGTTCGTAGTTTGTAGATTCAATTATTATGAAACGAGAGCTCATCATCATCGATGGTTTTAATCTGATTTTCAGAGTATTTTATGCTGTACCACCCTTTCACACTCGTGATGGGAAACCGGTCAATGCCCTCTTTGGGTATACAAAAGCACTCATGCAAATCATGAAAATGGAAGCAGAGTATATCATCATGACCTTTGATAGCGGTGGTGAGACATTTCGAAGTGAAGCGGATGAAAACTACAAAGCTCATCGTGATGGTATACCGGATGATCTCGGTTCACAGATGGATGCTATATTTGAGGTCACAGATCTCCTCTGAATACCACGTATCGCCGTCCCAGGCTACGAAGCAGATGACATCATCGGTACTCTCGCGGTCAAACACCGTGATGATATGGAGCGCGTTCTCATCGTGTCTTCTGACAAAGACCTCTTCCAATTTATTGGTCGACACGTCTACGTCTATGACGCGATGAAAGACCGTCTCTATGACGAAGAAGAAGCCGTGAAAAAATTCGAAGTACATCCCGCACAAATCGTGGATTATCTGGCCCTCATCGGTGATACATCAGACAATATCCCAGGCGTCAAAGGCATCGGACCAAAGACAGCCGTTACTCTCCTCGAAAAATATGACACTCTCGATAATATCATCGCGCACGTCGGCGAACTCTCACCGAAGCTCCAGGCTATGATCGGCGATGGCAAGACGGCGAAACATAGTCAATTCCTCGCTCAAATAAAAACAGATGTCCCCTTCGACATCGATG
>CALETF010000050.1 GCA_937920005.1 uncultured Candidatus Altimarinota bacterium | reverse complement strand
TTTTTGCACAAAAAGTAAAAGAGAGAAACCCACTGACCTGGATTCCTGCCTCCGCAGGAATGACGGAATCACGGGCTTGTATTCTCTCTCGAAGAAGTAAAATAAGTTCATAATATTTCGTCTATGAACTCCCCTTCCTACTTTGAAATCCAGGTGGCAAAGTAAAACTTGCTTGATTTCTCTAAGCGTCAGCTATAATTTCTGTATGACTACAGCTAATACATGATATAAAGTGCTTGACACTATCGGCGGAAGAGTCATCCTCTCCATCGATGCTGGTCATTATGAAGATTTTGTGGAAAATTTTGCTATGGATGACAATCGTGAAACTCTCAAAAAGCGCTATTCAGAATCAAAAAAATCAGGAATGGGCATGAAAATCTAGCCTATGTTTCAATTCACCAAATACGCTGAGAAGAAATTTCTCAAACTTGATACACAAACGCAATCCTTTTTACGAGAAAAACTCGTGGAAATAAAAACAACAAAAAACTTTTCTCAGCTCAACACACTGAAGAACTTTGAACCTGCCACACACAGACTCAGAATAGGAGATTATCGACTCATATTAGAGCAAGTGACATCTACTGAGTTTCTTATCCTCGATATTGGTCACAGACGAGATATTTATCAATAATTTTTTCTATGTTCTATCCTCTCCTCAACTTCGTTGGCTATATTTTTATGGTGACACTGAATTATCTCTCAGTTGCTTTGCCACTTGGAGGAATGACGACTCAGGAACTCTCAGATAAATATGCGAATCCTTTTACTCCGATTGGTTTTACTTTTTCTATTTGGAGTGTTATCTATACGCTGCTCCTTATTTTTTCTCTTGTTCCTCTTGTGAATTATTTCCGAGGCAAGTCAGAGAATAATAAACTCGTGGAGAAAAATATCGGTTATCTGTACGCGATTTCGTGTGCACTCAATGGTGCTTGGATTCTCGCATGGCAATATCAATTTGTCGGACTCTCAGTCCTCGTCATGCTCGGGCTCCTCGTGACACTGATTCGTATTCACATGGCAATCCGAAAAAATCCAACAGGACTCACCTGGAATGATCGATATATTACCTTCCCTGTTTTTAGCATCTACCTCGGATGGATATCAGTCGCAACAATTGCGAATATCACAGCTTGGACCGTCAGTATTGGTTGGGGTGGTTGGGGTATTTCACAGATTGACTGGACGATTATCATGGTCATCGTCGCGACTCTCCTTGGCACAGCGATATACGCTCGGTATCGTGATGTATTTTTTAATCTCGTGATTATCTGGGCTCTCTACGGTATCATGTCAAAACGTATGCTCGTAGGCGAAGTAGAATTCGCTTCTATCATCACGACGACACAGATTTGTATGGCATTTATTGTGGGACTTATTTCAAGCCAGTATCTTATAAAAAGAAAATAATATGAATTCTCCTTCGTACTTTGAAATCCAGGTCACAGATATCGAAGCATCTATCAAGTTTTATAGTGCTGTCTTTGGTTGGTCATTTGAGCGCGATATGAATATCCCTATCTCCTACTATCGTATCCAGACGGGCGGGATGATGGGCGGACTTATGCAGCGCGAGACTCCATGGAACGAACATATGAAGTGAACCACCAATGCCTTTATGTGCTCGATGCAAGTAGAGGATTTCGATGTCCTCCAAGAAAAAGTCCTCGCAAACGGGGGCATGGTCGCAATTCCAAAATTTCCCGTAGCTGGAAAATGCTGGCAGGGTTATTTCCTCGATAATGATAAAAATATTTTTGGTGTGTACCAGGTAGATGAAAATGCTGGGAAATAAGTACAATAGCTATTCAGAAACGAGAGTCCGAGAGCAAATACTGTCTGAGCGTCATGAATACAGAGGAGAAGTTGCCGAATTGGAGAGCGAGTTTATTTGCTTTCGGTGGTTTTGGGTACTTTTGCCATCAAAAGTACAAAAATGACTCTGTTCCCTAGCCTGGATTCCTGCCTTCGCAGGAATGGCGGGAAATGGTCTGTTGTGTTTTGAAAGTACGGAGTAAGATATATTCACTTCTATTTTTTCTATTTTATGATAAAAAAACTCTTTCTCGGACTCGTCGTCCTCATAGGTCTCGTCCTCATCGTCACTTATTTCCTCCCTCGTGATTTCCGTCTCAGCAAATCTGTGGTTATCAATGCTCCTCGTGAGATGGTGTATGACTATGTGAAATTACTCAAAAACCAAGAGAAATATTCTGTCTGGGTTATGACTGATCCAAATGTGAAAATGAACTATACAGGTATAGATGGAACTGTCGGAGCAATAAGCGCTTGGGTCAGTGACAATAAAAATGTCGGTGTTGGTGAACAAGAAATCAAAGCCCTCGTACCAAATGAAAAAATGACCGTCGAAATACGATTCAAAAAACCAATGGAAGGAATTAATTGGGCAGATACGACACTCGAATCAGTCGGTGATAACCAGACAAAAGTAACCAATACTTTCTACGGAAGCAATCCGTATCCGTTTAATATCATGTGCCAATTTATGGATATGCTCGTCGGCTGAGATATGCAGAAAAATATGGAGAATCTGAAGAAAAATCTCGAACAAAAATAATTATGTCTAAAATCACACCCTTTCTCTGGTACAATACACAAGCTCTCGAAGCTGCAAAATTCTACACATCGATTTTCCCAAATTCGAAAATTCACGGGCAAGAACAGTTTGAAAATAGTGGGCCAGATGAAAATCAGACCGTACAAATTGTTTCGTTTTCTCTAAGTGGTCTCGAGGTACAAGGAATGAATGCTGGACCACTTTTTAAATTTAATCCTTCCATTTCATTCTTCGTAAAATGTGGAACAAAAGAAGAAGTGACGGAATTCTATAACAAGCTCATAGAAGGCGGAATTACTCTGATGGCACTCGGAAAATATGATTGGAGTGAACATTATGGTTGGGTCTCTGATAAGTTTGGTCTCACGTGGCAGGTCATGTATCAGG
>CALETF010000049.1 GCA_937920005.1 uncultured Candidatus Altimarinota bacterium | reverse complement strand
AAAGTCATGAAGTCTCGTCTTACCAGTTTATATTTTCATAAAATGAGGAGTGAACGATGCGCTCACGAATATATCATGAATTGCAGCAGAAATAAATTCAGAAATCAGTAAATTACAGAAATGAACTTTTATTAGGGGATGAATGAAATCAGATACTGCAAATTCATGAAAAACAGAAAGAGGAAGAAGTATTAAAATTGATGGTAAAAAAATCACAATCTGGGTAAATGATTGATTTTGTGAACAAAATATATGAAGACCCTACATAAATGCCGATCAATCAGCAGACAAGTGGTATAATTAATCGACAATTACCGAAACCACTTCTTCGCACTTTCGCGACGATGCGGACATCCAGGCCAACAACATGGTCGTTTTTTTCCGTTTTTTAGGTCTTCACAGAGTCGTTCGATATGTTCTTGTCTGGTTTCTGCTTTTTTCACAATCGTCGTCCAGCAAATCCATTCATTGCGAGCTAGTGGCGTGAGAGCATTCCATGCGTCAGCGATTTTTGCATCAGCAATTATCGCCTCACTCATATCATCAGGGAGATCATGGATGACGCCAGGAAGAAGAGTGGGTTTTTTAGAGTTCATAGGTTGTTATTGAGAGTATATTCACTATTATCAGATTATGAAATATGTCGCACTCCTCCGAGGTATCAATGTCGGCTGAAATAAAAAAGTCGACATGAAAGAACTCAAAAAACTCAGCGAAAAACTTGGTTTTCAAAATGTATCGACGTATATCAATTCTGGGAATCTCTTTTTCGAAAGTGAAGAAAAGGAAAATGCTATCATGAGTGCTCTCGAAAAATGAATCGAGGAGCATTTTGGTTTTTTTGTTCCGATTGTCCTCAGAAATCAATCACAGATAGAATCTATATGTTCAGCTATACCGAAACACTGGACAAATGATGATAGCATGAGGACGGACGTGATTTTTCTCTGGAATGAAGTGAATAATCCAGACGTTATAAAAGAAACCAAGCATAAGGCCGTGGATACCTTGATATACGTTGATGGGGCAATAATATGGGGATTGGATCGTAACGACTACGCAAAAAGTGGTATGCATGACTTTATCGGTACTCGAGTCTACAAACATATGACCGCTCGTAACGTAAACACCACCAGAAAAATCCTAGAAATTATGAATACATAATCATATGAAAACTTTTTCTACTATCGATGCTTACATCGCTGCGCAACAAAAAGAACACAGAGAAAAACTCGAGATACTGAGCGATCTCATCGAGAAACTCGCTCCTGACGCTATAAGTGAAATCAGCTATGGTATGCCATGATACAAATACTGTGGGAAACCTCTTGTGTATTTCGCCTGTGCGAAAAATCACATCGGTTTTTATCCAACACCTGGCGGCATAGAACCATTTAAAAAAGAACTCGCCAAATACAAAACCTCAAAAGGCGCTATACAATTCCCACATGATACAGAACTCCCTTTGCAACTTATCAGAAAGATCATAGAATTTCGAGTACAGGAAAACAAAACTCTCTAAAATCTATACTATGACTCAACTCACTGTCTCAGCTACCATCAATGCTCCGCTCGAAAAAGTCTGGGAAGCATTTTGGAAGCCAGAACATATCGTTCATTGGTGTTTTGCTTCAGATGACTGGCATTGTCCAAAAGCTGTTTGAGAAGAGCCGAAAGTAGGTGGTATTTTTATGAACAGATTTGAAGCAAAAGATGGAAGCTTCTGATTTGATTTTACCGCCAAATATGATGAAATAATTCCTCTGCAAAAAATCGTCTACACCATGGGCGAGATGAAAGAATATTTCCTCGATGCTGGGAGAAAAGTCACAGTCACTTTCGAAGAAACAGAAAATGGTATTCTCGTGACTGAAATATTTGATGCAGAAGAAATCCATTCAGCAGAACAACAAATACAGTGATGGTGGGCTATCCTGGGAAATTTCAAGAAATACATCGAAAAATAATCCGTATGAAAAGAATTACTTTCATCACCTGAAATCAAAAGAAAGCAGATTATCTCACCAAGTATCTCTGAATAGAAGTCTTGCATGAAAAAATCGAGCTCGATGAGATACAGTCACTCGATCTCGACGAAGTCGTAACTCACAAAGTCAAACAAGCTTATAAAAAAGCAGAGAAGCCTGTCCTCGTAGAAGATACTTCTCTCATATTTTTAGCTCTCGGAAAACTTCCTGGAACATTTATCCGTTTCTTTGTCCAAGAAATCGGACATGAATGACTCTGTAGATTATTAGACGGGAAAGATAGATCAGCATTAGCAAGTACAAAGTACGCATATTACGACGGTAAACATCTTGAAATATTTACAGGAGAATTACGATGAACAATAGCAGAACACCCCGGGGTTGATAATTGATTTGGTTGGGATAGAATCTTTATACCAGAATGATTCGCCTGTGTGCGACCCGAGCTGAATGAGGAAGATTACAAAACAACGTATTTTAAAGTAAAACCGATTGAAGCAGTTCGAAACTTTCTTCTCACATTATAATTCTATTTCTTTATTTTTCTTATGACAGTTTCAAAAAAGATGAAAATCACCTTCTGGATTTCTACCGTTCTAGTCGCTGCAGTTTCTATCATGGGCATATTTGGCGTCAATGACACAGCAACAGTCGATATGTTCAATAAGCTCGGAGTGGGTGCTATTTGGTTTCGGTGGGAGCTCAGCATAGCAAAAGCAATTGCTGGTATCATTCTTCTCGTACCATTTATAAAATGAAGAATTAAAGAATGGGCTTACGTAGGGCTTGGTATTGATTTCATTTCAGCTTTTATTTCGCTTACAGCAGTTCAAGGAATAAAAATGGGTGGCCCTGTTGTTATATTTATAGTTGCTCTCGCTGTTTCATATCTTAGTTATCACAAAATTCAAGGAACAAAAACTCCTTGGTATTAGTTTTTTATATTTAAAAATTTTTTATGAATGAAGAAGAAATAATGACAAAAGATGCCCATGGAAATATCCTCTCTCAGGGGGATACAGTCATCTCCACTCAGAATCTGATGGCTGGGAAAATGAAAATCCAAAAAGGAACCAAGGTAAAAAATATTCGTCTCACAGACGATCCGGAAGTGATAGAAGGAAAAATTGATGGCTCTATGATGGTACTCAAGACGTGTTTTTTTAAAAAGGTAGATTAGCTCTTCCTTCCCCATTTATCCATTGCTTCAATTATAGGAAAAAGTGTTTTCCCTAGAGAAGTAATCGAATATTCAACTCGTGGAGGAATCTCGGGAAATATTTCGCGGTGAATAATACCGTCCTTTTCCATCTCTCGAAGCTGAGTTGTAAGCATCTGTTTACTAATATCTGGGATAGTTTTTTGCAGTACGCCGAACCTATTAGCTCCATTTTTGAGTGCATAGAGGAGGATTATCTTCCATTTTCCACCAATCACCTTCATGCACCTTGAAACTGGACATGATTTCTCACTACAGTCTACTTTTTTTGTATTTTTTTCTTTTGAATTCATATTGGTCTTATTTTTATGACTAATAATTTTTATTATGACTACTTGCGAATTTGAGACATATTAATACTCTTACGCCTGTAATCAAGTTTTATTTTTTCAACTATTATTATGTCTTTCCTCTCCAATCTCGAGTGGCGCTATGCTGCAAAAAAGTTTGATACCACTAAAAAAGTATCTGACACTGACCTCGAAAAAATCATCGAAGCTATCCGCATGACACCAACATCATTTGGCATGCAACCCTATCACTTCTATATCGTGACCAACCAGGAGAAAAAAGATGCTATCCAAGCAGCTGCATGGAATCAGCCACAAGTAGGCACTTCTTCACACCTCATCGTGATGTGTGCGAGAAATGACCTTATGGGAGTCAAAGACGAATACTTCGATGCGCTCTCTGGTGGTAATCCAGAGGCAAGAGCTGGTCTCAAGGGATTTGAGGATATGGTAACAGGCTTCATCCCTCACGCCTCTGCTGAATGGGCGAAAAAACAAGTCTATATCGCTCAAGGTTTTGCTCTCGCTGCCTGTGCTGAACTCCAGATCGATAGTTGTCCAATGGAAGGATTTGATCCATCTGCTGTCGCAAAAATCCTCGACGTACCAAGTAATCTCGATGTCGCCGTCATGATTCCTATTGGTTATCGAGCTATCGATGAGCATCCTCGTCCGAAGAGATCGGAAGAGCGTCGTGTAGGGAAA
>CALETF010000048.1 GCA_937920005.1 uncultured Candidatus Altimarinota bacterium | reverse complement strand
ACCCGTCGCGAGTATCAAAGTCGTCGGTTGTGGTGGTGCTGGTCAAAACACTATCAATCGTATGATTGAGAGTGGCCTCTCTGGTGTAGAATTCATCTCTATCAACACAGATAATCAGGCTATCTACAATTCTCTCGCACCAGTCAAACTCAGTATCTGACCAACGACTACTCGTGGTCTCGGTGCTGGTGGTGATCCAGAGCGAGGGAAAAAAGCTGCTGAAGAATCTATCGATGATATCCGCGAAGCACTTGCTGGTGCTGATATGGTTTTCGTCACGTGTGGTCTCGGTGGAGGTACTGGTTCTGGTTCTGCTCCAGTTGTTGCTGAAGTAGCAAAAGACATGGGTGTCCTCGTCGTCGGTGTTGTCACAAAACCATTTGCATTCGAAGGTCAACGTCGAAATAATCAAGCGCTCGAAGCGTATGATGTATTGAAATCAAAAGTCGATACACTCATCACGATCCCAAATGATCGTATCCTCACTATCATCGATAAAAAAACTCCTCTCCTCGATGCATTCCGTATCGTTGATGAAGTCCTCACAAACGGTGTACAGGGTATCTCAGATCTCATCACTCAACCTGGTCTCATCAACGTCGACTTTGCTGACATCAAATCAGTTATGCAAAATGCTGGTTCTGCCCTCATGGGTATCGGTTACGGTCGTGGTGAATCTCGTGCAACTGACGCAGCTCGTGCTGCTATCGAGAGTCCACTCCTTGAACTCTCTATCATGGGTGCTCGTGGTCTCGTCTTCAACATCACTGGTGGTCATGATCTCTCAATGTTTGAAGTAGATGAAGCAGCTCGTGTCATCACTGGTGCGTGTGACCAAGATGCAAATATCATCTTCGGTGCGACAGTAGATCCTGCTTTCGAAGAAGGTGAAATCAAAATCACCGTCGTTGCAACAGGTTTCGATGAATCTCAGGTGACTATTCGCTCAAATGGTGCTTCTGCTCCACGACCATCGACATCATCTGGATCATTTGGTCGACGAGTACTCGGATCTGCTCCAGCAGCTCCAGCAGCTCCAGAAGAAAAATCTCCAGCAGATGATCTCGATATCCCAGCATTCCTCCGCAATCGTAAATAATTCTGCGATATGTTTATCGCTATTGAGTGAGTCGACGGGGCAGGGAAGGACACACAACTCAAACTCCTCTTGAGTCATTTGATAGACCAAAATAAACACCGCGTTATCACGAAATCACGGGAGCCATCTCGAATGACCGAAGCAGGTAAGAGATTGAATGAAATTGCTCAACAACATATCGTCGTCCCACCACTCGAAACAGCGAAACTTTTCTCAGAAGATAGAAGGGAACTCGAATTATTCCGAGCTTCACTGCTCGCGCGTGACGTGTGGATTATCTCCTCTCGTTGTGATCTCACGACCTATGTCTATCAGGGCTATGCGAGCGGAGTAAGCTTCGAAGAAATATACGAACTCCACAAAGATATACTTGCTCCCGAGCTTACCATCGTCCTCATGATTTCTGTGGAGACGATGCTTGCCCGTCTCTGAAATCGGAACGAAGCAAAAGAGGTCTACGAACAAGAAGATTTCCTCCGCCGATGCCATGCAGGATATCTCTCAGCAATAGAATTTCTGAAATCAAAAGGTCGAAATATTGTGGTCATCGATGGTGAGGGAAGTGTGGAAGAAGTTGCAGAGAGAGTGAAAGAAATTTTTAACAAATAAAAAAGCACCCGGAAGTGCTTTTTTAAAAATAATCAAAAATGATTATTCAGCCGGAGTTGCTTCTGTTTCAGGTGTAACTTCAGGAGTTACAGTTTCTGTTTCAGGAGTTTCAACCGCAGGAACGATTGTTTCTTCTGTGGTAGTTATATCATCAGACATAATAATATGGCTAGGAAATAGAGTGGTGAGTATAGCACTTTCTCAGTTTCTCCTATTTATAATATGAGACATTTATTGTATATAGCCTCTCGAGGTGTTTGTCAGCAAAAGTATAAGACGAATTAAAGTTATTTCTTATTCGGCCAGCCCCAGTTCCAATGAGGTTTTTCACCTTTTTTATAACAGATAAAAATCAGGAGAACAGTGAGTACGATTACTGGACCTCCGAGCACCAAAAAATTACTGCCCGAATCAGGATTACCTGGAATAGCCTCTTCCCTCATGGATACGAGAGCAACGATAGATGCTACATAGACTAATATCACAACCCAACCCTGCCAAGTGACAGGAGTCCAGCCCCAACCAAATGGTTTTGCTTTAAACCAATATCCTTTTGGATTATCGCGGAGATAGGAGAGATATTTTTGGAACATAGTTATTTAATTTTTTTCTCTACAAAATTCGATATATTCCATTGCATGAATATTGGTTTGGTACCTATCCATGAATAATATATGCCCCACTAAACCATCGCCACCATTTGATATTTTTAATAAAAAAGCTCCTAAGCCGATTGTTTTATTATTACAGGTCTCATACTGAATTAGTATATAGTTATCTTTTATTAAACCATTAAAGTTGTAATCAGCGAATGATTCATCATGGGGATGAATGCTTTTTGCTAGGTATTTTCAAGATATTTTATGCCCAGTTTGTTTAATCTGTAAATTGAATTGATATTTTGATGGACTCTCTTCTTTGATGGCTTTCCAATTGCCTTGAATATCTAATCAACGATAAATTTTAGTTTGGTAAAAAGGTATAATAACTTTGTTTAAAAACAGTATAACTAAATAAAGTAGCATAGAAGTTATGACACCGCTAAGTACCCCGATAAATATATTAGAAAAAATGGTCATATAATTAATTAGAAATATCTTGTTAGCAACAATTTAATTATATTATTTTTCCATTCATAACAAATTTTCTACACTCCCCACACCCACACCACTTCGCAAGGGGAGTCTCTGAGCATTTACATTTTTTCGCTGTGCAGATATATCGTCCGAAGAGGACTATTGCATGATGCATGGTGCGTTTCTGATCTTCGCTCAAGAGTTTTTCGAGTTTTTTATCCGTCTCTTCTGGTGTTTTCGTTTTCACGATTCCCATGCGGTTCATCACACGATGAATATGCGTATCGACACCGATAAAGGGCATATCGTAGAGATGAGAGAGGACGACTTTTGCAGTCTTGATACCGACTCAGGGGAGTGTACGGATGGTTTCGAGTGTATGCGGGATTTTTCCTCCGTGTTCGTGCACGAGTTTCTCTGCGGTCTGAAAGAGGTGCTTTGTTTTTACTCGATAATAATTCACTCCTCTGAGCATGACTTCGACTTTCTCGGGTTGGAGTTTCAGGAGGTCGGCTGGAGTCTTCATGATTTCAAAAAGTTTTTTTGTTGCTTTATTGACCCCTTTATCGGTCATCTGAGCTGAGAGTATGACGGCTGTGAGGAGCTGAAAAGGGGTCTCGAAATCGAGCTCTATCGTCTTCGTCGGATAGAGTTTAAATATTTCATTGAGGATTTCATCTCGTTCTGCTTTTGAGCGGAGTTTCATAAAAATAGTATATCAAAAATACCAGAAAGACACGGAGTCGCTTTGTACTTTTTATGAAAAAAGTACCAAAATCATTCAGGGGAGCCAAAACTCGCTATAAACCAAGTTCAGCAATTATCAGTTTTCATCCCGCTCAGACAGTTGCTCCCCTAAAAACCTATTTCTGAATTCTTGAATTTATAATAATTTCACCACATCTTCACGGAAAAAGATTGCAAAATAACACTTGATTGTAGTATGATACCATCATGAAGAAAAAGTGGGCACACCATCATCATAGTGAAAAAATTCAAAGATATGTCTTTGCGGGCATATTTTTCTTTGTTGTGCTCCATCTGTTTACCTTTTTCTGGCATCAATTTCTCGTGTATCGCTACGAAGTACTCTACGATGAGGCAACTCGAGAGGGGACTCTCGTGGAGATGACCGCAGAATTTCAAACAGCGCACAAGTCAGCGAATGAGCGGAGTTTTTTTACTCGGCCTGATATTATCATCCGAGAAGCTCATGTCTTGCAGGTAGGGATACGTTCTCTCATCAATCAGTATAGAAATGATCTCTACAGGATGCATGATACGATAGTCCAAAATATCCAATCATTGCGGACGATTGCCGATACAGGTGCGGAGATGGTCTTCCCAGAAAAACAAAAAATCACAGAACAAGCGAATTATCTCGAGAACCAACTTGCTACTGACCGTGAAGTGAGGAGTGAGCCATTAGATGATCTCGTGAAGGTCTCAGGAGAATACGTCGATCAAGCCCTTAAAGATTTCGAACGTACAAAAAAAGATCTCGTACTCAAAGATATAGATGCTATCAAGCATGAAATCACATTTCTTGATTCACTCTATCGCGTCAATCGTGATACCACACTCAAATTTGATGCAAAAGTCTTCAATAAGCTCTACAATGAATCTTTTTCTGAGGAAATTCTCAGAATAGAAAAATCTGATACTCTTGAAGCTTCATTTAAAACTCTCTCCAATCTCCTTGATCCATACAGAATAGAGTCACGTGAAATCAGAAAAGTAGCTCGCGAAAAACGTGCCGATATCGTCGCAAAAGAAGCAGAGAAGTGGAAAGATACTCCTATACCTGAGGCACCGTTTTTTGATATATACGATCAGATTTTTGTTTCTCTTCGTGACCAGATGATGTATGTCTATGAAGACGGAGACCTCATACTCTCGACGGCTATCACGAGTGGTCGACGTGATTTTGAGACCGTTCGTGGAACATTTAAAGTCTACACCAAACAAAGAAATAAACTCATGAAATCTCCTTTCCCAGAAGAGGAATATGAACTATGGGTCGATTATTGGCTCGGTTTCTATGGCGCCTACGGAATTCATGATGCATGTAATTCGACTGACTGTTGGCGTACGAGATTCGGCGGTGCGAGTTACGTCTACAATGGTAGTCATGGATGTATCAATACGCCATACAACGCTGTACGTTTTATCTACAACTGGGCAAAAATAGGGACAACGGTTCATATAAAATAAAAGCTCTCATGTTGAGAGCTTTTATATTGAATGATTTTAGCTACCAACTGTTGCACTTGGCTTCAGGAGAGGAAGAGCATTGTTTTGTATCCACCATGTTCCAACGAAGTCCCAAGCGTCTCCAGTTCAAGTATAGACTGGATGATTGGCTGAATAAAGAGCTGATTGATCAACCTTTGTACAAGAGGGTTGTTCTGAGGTTGGTGTTGATCCAGCACAACCCTTGTTAGAATTAGCGTAGTAATTGTTTTCAAAGATATTGTTCATACCAGCTACTCGATGAGGTATGAAACCTACAAATCATCCAACGTAACTTGGGAGTGTGTCGTTTAATCATCCATGTTCAAATATGATTCCACTAGTGGAGAAATTATCGCTTACACTGTAGGGTAAACCATTGGATTCTGTGAGAGATCAAGCAAATCCACCGAGCTGATAATCATTTTTATTTTTTGATGTTATTGTTCCAGAAGAATAATTTCTCTTCATTGAAACTGCACCTCATATACCTACAAATCCACCTATGTGCCATGCAGGAGCGATATAGCTTGTAGATATTTTTGTCGTTGAATAATTATCCGTGTATGACCCACCATTGGTGTATCATACAAATCCACCTATATAAAATGATTGAGGGCCAGTGCCATTTTCTCATCCTATTTTTCAAGAGGCAATATTTTTAGAGACAATTGATGTATCAATGCGTCAACCAAATCCTCATACGGTTCCTGCGCTATTTCATTGGATACTGTAACTTGTTTTGTTGTTAGAAAAATCTGAGTTACCGGCTTGTCCTACAAATCATCCGATGCTTCCGACAGTCCCTTCGCCCATCACAAATATTTGATTTTCATCCGATGCTGGTTCAGCGGTATTATTTTTTGCGCGAACACCTGATGCATTTCATAGTACAGCTCCTATAATTCCTGAACCGTCTTCTGCAAAAATACTACCCTGCACGAGATTATCATGTACCTCAAGGTAGTTATTTGCACTACCATACATATGGCCTATAAGACCAGCTATATTTGCGCCTTTAGCAGCGAGATTTACATTGGTCTCATTGAATCCCGCCTCAAAGATACTTCCTGGTACCTGTCCAATCAGACCACCGATATTTCCACTACCAGAGCTCCATATACCCATAGTATCTGATGTTGTAATTTGTCAGGATGTTTTTGAGTACAGCACTTTTGTTTCAAGATATGTCTGTCCGATCAAACCACCAGTATTATTTTTAGCGCCTGAGATATCTACACCAATTGATTCGACTCCACTAATGATAGCACAACCTGTCATACCAACGAGACTGCCACTAATAGCATCTGAATCCTGTATATGAACGTTATTAAGTCTGAGATTATTGACCCAAAATCCTGGCCAAGAAGCCCCATTAGCTACTCCAAAAAGACCAGTATAATTGTCAGGACTCTTAATAGAGAGATTGCTAATTTCATACCCATTACCATCGAGAGAGCCATAAAAGCCAAAATGTAGCTTACGACCTATTGGTTCAAATCCTTTTCCACCAAACCAAGATGATGATCGCGAGAGATCTATATTTTTTCCGAGGCGGAAATGTTTACCAGGGAGGTTATCTATTTCTTGAAGTTGTTCAGGAGTACAAATTCGATAAGGATTATTGAGGGTGCCTTGACCAGTAGTCAAACATTCGGGGTTAAAAGTGCCATTTCCTTGCCATGCGTTACATTTTTTTGCATCTACCATATCTCCAGCATCGCACAGAGTTAATTCATTTTCAACAAAAGGTCATACTGCGAAAGTTTCATTTCCGAAAGTTGTATTACTCATACAGGCAAGACGATTAACTGGTGCAATAGTTTCTCAAGAGTATGTGTATGTAGCTTTTCTATCCTCTGTTGTATTAAGAGATGAACAAGTAGATCCGACTTGTACTGTATATGTTTTTACTTGATTTTTGCTCAGAGGTGAAGGGTCGTACAAGTCAACTTTTGGCATGTCTCTTGTTGTCAAAATAGTTTGAATAGGTGCTCCACTACAACTATCATTGTCATATAGGCTTACACTTGTTCGCGCTGTTATATCTCCAATTCCAGCCTTCGCAATGAGTTGAGG
>CALETF010000047.1 GCA_937920005.1 uncultured Candidatus Altimarinota bacterium | reverse complement strand
TTTTTTGGTAAATGTACCAATAGGTATCAGTGGCTCATAACTAAAAGTAGTACTTTTTGTAGCAGATAAAAAATCTGATATTTTATTCACACCAGTAAAAGTCTCAATGTTGGATGTTTCTGGAAGATAAAATTCTTGATCACGCGAACAATACATCTGCACACCAGCAGAAATTCCACACGCATCTCTATCATCGAGTCCTCCATTGACACAATCTCCACAGTTACAGCTTTCTCACAATTCACAAATATTATTTTTATTACAAAAGAAATCAGTTGTAAGTTCATGTGCTGGTTTACAGACATTATCATAAAGAGAATAATATTTTCCTTCACCACATGCTGCCTTACAATAACAAGCAGAGATATTTTCATCAATGCTGAGATCGGTAGCGCCTGTATTATAAACGGCAAATTTTGTAGTTTTATCAACACAATATTGAGTTGTAAGACCGCTTGTTCCACATCCTCCAAGAGCATAAATCATATTCCCAACAGCAACAGATCGTGCATGATAAGACTTAAATGGCATATCAGGAAGTGAGGTTGTTGCGCCCGTTATTGGATTATATTTTCGAAAAATTTTATAAACAGCCTCTGTACGATCCATGATTGGAACGCCCCCTCCCATATATATCTCCCCTTTTACTGATGTAGCACTATGAGTAGCACTTATGGTGGTAGTATCTGCAATTTTTCTCCATGTTCGAGCACATGGATCATACACATGAACCATTTTATGAGTACCATGTTCACCAGAAGTACCACCCAAAATGTATATCTTTCCATTTGCAACAGCACCTTCTGCATAGTGTGTAGAAACAGGAATATCTGGTCCAGTAGTCCAACGATTTCTTATAGGGTCATATATGTGAAATTTTTTATCACTGAGACTGGAAACAATATATATTTTATCATCGATAACTTCTGCACTTCCTTGAGCCTTACTTGTTGGAATTGGAGCTTTTTCTAGCCATGTGTCATTTGCTGGGTTATACTCGTACGTTTTCTTCTGATAGAATGTATAGATTTTCCCACCATATGTGGCAGCCATCATACCGTAAGGATTCGTCGATCACGGATAATCAGACAGCGTCTGCCAAGTATTAGTTGTGACATCATAAACCTCTGTATTATTATTTGTATATCATCAAAAAACATATATTTTCGTACCCATAACCACCATTGCGTGAGCTGCATGAGCTGTTGGAGAATCGGCCAGATTTCACCAGGTATCTACTGCCGGCACAACTTTTGGGGTGATAGGAGCTGGAGTGATAGAAGCTGTTTGTTGAGTAAAATCAGCAGGACATGAAGCACATTGACTCGCGCTAGCGACACAAGAATTATCAAATCCACAATAAAAAAGACCGTCACCACATCCTTCAGCAGAATAAGAAGAGGTCATGCCAAGGAGACGTGTGATACGGCCAGTAACAAGCCCATTATAACCATCAAAAAGACCAGAGACAATAATCTTTCCATCAGTTTGAATCAAGAGATGTTGAACTGTGTTATCAGGGCCCGCAGGTAAGACATTGTAAAATCATTGATCAAGCTCTCCTCCCACTTCCAGTTGCGCCAAACGATTTCTCCCAACTCAATCATACGCAGTAAAAGAACCACCAATAACAACAACTCAATTATTGTATACCACTATTGATTCTACAGCTCCATTATTTACACCTTTTCCGTTACTCGCAATAACAAAATCCTGATCAACAGAACATGTCTGACTGCCACTATCATTCGTACAATCAATTTTTGTGAGTCGATTTTGGATAACATTATTTATTTTGGTAAATACGCCACCTAGGATAACACTATAGTTCCCAGCATCTCCACCAGGAACAATTGTAACAGCATTCACAGAATTATTGGCACCATCAAGTGCAGTAGTGCCAACAAATGAAGTATCAAGAACACATCATGTTGCTGTACAATCTAGTTGAGACAAATATTTTTGACTGATATTGTTATATTTTGTAAGAGCACCTCAGATAATAATACTATAACTAGTATTCGTGCCACCAGGCACAACGGCAATAGAATTGATAGCACCTGTAGTACCTATTTGGGTACCCGTTGTAAAAGCATTCGTCAGAAGAGTACATGTTTGAGTTCATGATGATACAATACAGGCAATACGGGAAATATTGTTTTGATTCAAATTATTAAATTTTGCAAAAGCTCATCCAATAATGACATCGTAGCTATTTGCAGTTCCACCAGGAGCAAAAGCGATAGTATTAATGGCACCATTGGCACCTTTCGTAGTATCAGCGAGAACAAATGTCGTGTCAAGACGACAGCCGGTAGTAGAATTACAATCAATTTTTGCAAGACGATTCTGAATTGTGTTATTAAATTTTGTAAAGGTTCCACCCACAATAATACTATACTGTTGAGCGGTTCAGCCCGGAGCAATAGCAATAGAATTCACGACTCCTCCAGTGATACCAATATTTGCAGTCGTAAGAGGAGCAACAACAGGATTAAAAGAAGTATCGAGTGTGCCGTCACTATTGATTCGCGCGAGACGATTAACGTTGACTCATTTATAGAGAGTAAAATCACCGCCTATCACAAGCTTTCCATCTGGCGCCAAAGCATTCACATTGACGACACCATTAGCTGCTATATTTGCATTGGTAATACCAATTTCATTGAAAGTTTGAAATGTCGCATCCTGATCTTCTGGAGCACCAAAAACAATACCAAAAGACACACAAAGGCAAATGGTAAAAAAACAAAAATATTTCTTCATAGAAAAAGGTGTCACAAAAACTGCAAATAGTGTAGCTATTTTTTCGCATAATTAACAGTATTTCTGAGGGAAAAACATTGACAATATATTATGGTATTTATTTGTAACATTTCTATAAATACATCTCAGACAAAAAATGAGAAAAATTTGCCTTTTTAAAAAAAGAGCCAAAATAACTCTCTATGACACGTACAAATTTTTTCTTCTATTTCTTTGACCTTTCAAACTGCGAAGGATAATTTGTCGTATCAACTACACTTTTCAACCCTTCGCACCGCGAAGGGTTTTTATTTTTTTAATTTTATTTTATGAACACAGTTTGAAAACCTGGCATTGAAGATACTCGCATAGAATCAATACAGCAAATGATACCGCCTGGAATTTTGAAAGACAAAAATCATCAACCTCTTAGTAAAAAATCTTGAGCAACAGTACGAAAATGACGTGCAAGTCTTGATGCTATTCTTGGGAAAAAAGATGATAGATTAGCGGTCATAGTGGGACCATGCTCAATTCATGAGATAAAATCAGCAAAAGAATATGCCGAGAGAATTCAGGAAGTGCGAAAAGAATTTGGGAAAGAATTAGAAATAGTCCTCAGAGCATATTTTGAAAAACCTCGTACCGATATAGGATGGAAAGGACTCATCATGGACCCTGATAGAGATGGAACGAATAATATTTCACGATGACTAGAGATTGCTCGATGATTTCTCTTGTACTGCAATAACAAATGAATTCCCTGTGCAACAGAGTTCTTAGATGCTATTATTCCACAATATATTGCTGATTTAATAGCTTACGGGGCCATTGGCGCAAGAACAACTGAAAGTCAGATTCACAGACAACTTGCTTCTGGCCTCTCCATGCCTGTAGGATTTAAAAATGGAACAAGTGGTAGTATACAAATGGCTGTTGACGCGGTAAAGGCAGCTAACAATCCACATTCATTCTTATCCGTCACCGATCAATGAACATGCGCTATCGTAGAAACTGTTGGAAATGAATTAGCTCATATCATTCTGCGATGAGGCAAAGAAACTAATTTTGATGCAGAAAGTATCGAGTCGGCTCGTAGCATGTTAGAAAAAAAGTGACTCTTACAGTCTATTGTAGTTGATGCGAGTCATGGTAACAGTAGAAAAGATCATAGGAATCAGCCAGGGGTAGTTACATCATTAGCGCAACAAATTTGAAATGGAAATATCAGTATTACAGGAGTTATGATTGAAAGTCATCTAGTGGAAGGCAAACAAAATGATACTGGGAATGATAAAAACAATACATATGGTCAAAGTATCACAGATGCCTGCGTCTGATGGGAAACAACTGAAGAAATGTTAAGAGAACTTGCAAAAGTAGTAAGAGAACGAAGATCTAAAAAATAATATGCCTCGATCACTTCCCGACATTCGTAAAGATATTGATGCTCTCGATCAACAAATTGTCACTTCTCTTTTTGGAGAAGATATCAATGAAGAAAATCCTGAATCAGCAGACATTACAGCAAAAGAAATAGCACAAATTCAGGTACTACAACTTCGCTTTTCTACAAAGACATGGCACCTCATCAACCAACGCATGGCTCTCTCAAAAGAAGTAGCTGAGTCAAAAAAATGAACTGGAAAAGTCGTTGTTGATGAAACAAGAAAAAAAGAAGTAATAGAACAAGCTGTACTATACGCACCAGAGAAATCTCGCGAAGCCATAAGAGAGCTCTATGAACTCATCCATACTATCTCTGTTCGTATACAAAATGAAATAATCACACAATCATAATGCACAATTTTCACAATACATATCATCCTTATTACCGCTTTTTCCTCGGGAGAAAGGATGTTTCGTATTGCCCATAAAATTGGCCCATCAGAAAACAACCAAACCTCTCGAGTCTTTCGAGAGGTTTTTTATTTTATTAAAAAACTAATCATATATGAAAAAAATATGAATTTTATGAGGTTTATGACCCAATACCACAGCTGAATTTTATCTAACAATCAACGCAAAACTCAGTGAAATAAAGAGACCAGAAATAGTTATTTGGAATGCCCCTCTCGATAGACACAAGGAAGAGAAATACATAAAAGGGCTTTGATGTCATGAATACTATAACGATATTCTTAGTCTTGGTGTAAAAATTCTCAATGATGCACAGGTTGATTTCATATGCATACCCTGCAACACAGTTCATGAATTCCATAAAAAACTACAGATGGTGAGCCGTGTTCCTATCTTACATATAGTGGAGGAAGTGGTGAGATATTTAAATCAGAGAAATATGACAAGAGTATTATTGCTCTGAACATCGCAACTGATACAACAGAAGTTATATCAGCAGTTTTGAGAAACTTATTCTATTGAGTTTGTGGTACCCAATCAAGATGAACAAAAAATAATCGACACTACTATTATTGAGATTTTAAACTTTCCTGATAGAAAAAAAGAATTTGAAAAGAAGATTTTTCAGGTTATACAAAGCTATTGAGAAATACCAATAGTACTAGGCTGCACTGACTTACAAGGCATGTTCACAAACAAGATATGTTTTGATAGCATTGAGATTCTTCAAGAAAGTGTTATCAGAAAAGCTCATTAATAAAGAGAATATATAAAAACTCTCTCAGAATTCTGAGAGAGTTTTTAGCATATAATTAAGCTATAGATAACTTCTTTTTGTCCGAATTTTCTCGACGGAGAGGTCCTCGAGTAAAGTTTGAAAACTTTA
The DNA here is from genome assembly GCA_937920005.1 of uncultured Candidatus Altimarinota bacterium. GTDB lineage: Bacteria > Patescibacteriota > Gracilibacteria > BD1-5 > JAGOOR01 > JAGOOR01. The sequence goes on along the minus strand of CALETF010000047.1, from coordinate 1,595 downwards.
CAGGAAAGAGTGCTGAAACGATGTGTTGAAAAACAATCTTTTTATCTTGATTCGCATCAATAGTGACAGCTGGATGATGCGCAAAATAATGATGATACGAAGTGACATAGGTATCCTGGAGTTGTTCAACGAGACGACGTTTTGCCTTTTTTGTAAGACGTTCACCATCAGGGAGATATCTGAGATTTTGAACCATATGACGTGAGAGAAGTGTCCCCTCTCCATCTTCCCCTTCTTTTTTTGCTCTCTTTGCAATATTGGCAAGAGTTTTTTTCGCATTCACAGAGAGGAAAATAGTAGTAGCTCGTTGAAAAAGTTCACGGTACACACTATTTGCAAACCAGAGAAGACCTTTCTCTAGTTGATCAAGTGTATGACCAAGAGAGAGACCACGAATAACAATGGTTGGAAGTGCACGGTCCATGATAACGGTATGTCCTTTTACGAGATGTGGGATAACCTTTCGCTCAATCTGATAGAGCATATCGGCAACCTGTAAAAACAAATGAGCTTCTGGAGTAGCGACATCGGCACCCTTTTTGATTTCATGCTGAGCGAAATAATCACGAAAGTGTGGTGCATCTTTCCAGCTCACAATGATTGCCTTTTTCCCTTCTTTCTCGATTTTTTTCTTGAGCTTTTTCGCTTGAGTCGATTTACCACTTCCATCAGGTCCTTCGAAGATGATGAGTCGCCCTGGGAAATCGCGGAGAGGAGTAAAATTTGGTTTCATAAGATAAATTGTAATTTTGTAGTTGTATAATTGATTAGAGTCCTGAGATTAGCTCCATACCATACTTGCGTTGGAAATAATCACCAACGAGTCGACGCATTTCTGGAGTTGTTTCATAAACCGGTTTGAGTGCATCGAGGACATACATATTTTCTGACTCAGACAAACGATCATAGGCATCAACAACGCGAGTCTGGAATGCATGAAAGTTATGGAGGATATTATCAGAGAATTGCATATCCATGCCCGCTTCATAATGCTTAAGGCCAGAACGACTCGCAGCACGTTTCATTCCAGCTTCGACAGGAAGTCGGAAATAGAAGGTCATATCTGGGATTGGGAAATACTCATCATAGAAATGACGGAGGTCTTTGATTTCAAGACCGCGAGCGTACCCGCGAGCCAATGCTGTATAGATATATCGATCACAGAGAACAATCATACCAGCGCGGAGCATACCAGCAATTTCTGTAATATATCGTTCCATGAGATCCGCCGCATGCACCATATCAAAGACTGGAGCAGGGAGAGAGAGGTCTTCTGTTTTGAGTTTTTTGGTCAATGGCTTGATACGCGGATTACTGTTCCATTCTGTGAAGTGAACGTAGAACCCGTTTGACTCCAGGAGTTTCTGGAGGATTTTTACCTGAGTTGATTTACCACTTCCATCTTGTCATTCGACGACGATAAGTGTTCCTGGACGGACATCTTTGGAGAAAAATGGTTTCTTGTCTGTTTTTGGAGCAGACATCTTACGAGGCTGAAAGCGAGTGGAAGTAAGAGATTTCTGAGACGCTGTAATAGTTTTCATGTCTCAAAAGTACCAGAGTTTTTTTGATGACGCAAGAAAAAGACCTCTACT
>CALETF010000046.1 GCA_937920005.1 uncultured Candidatus Altimarinota bacterium | reverse complement strand
TCATGCACCAGTACCACTTCTATCGATTTCTGCAATTGTATATTGAGTCGCACCGATAGACCAACGAAGAGTCGTATAATAATCTTGTGTAAGAGTAAGAGAAATTGGCAATTCATCTCCTGTCAGAGGATACGAATTTGCTGGGCCAACATCGTTCGCATTTGCCCCAACTGCAGTATTGGCAAGACAGATTGGCAGACGACATTGTGTTACACCTCCGATGGTATCTTTGATATATCCCATGTCACATGTGTATTCACACTTATTCGCTGTATCAACAGCAGGTGTGACGATGCTATAATAGTAATTCTGTGTCAGCGTATATGATGGAGGAAGCTCAGCAGGAGAAACTGGGTGAGCATGAACAAGACTCACAGAGGATGTCCCAAGACAAGTGAATCTAGGCCGACAATCAGTATAGGAAACCCAAAATGCTCCTCCGTATGGAGTACAAGAGCAACCACTCCGATGTGCTGCACATGATGAACTATAGGAACAGCTCGGGTTATGACAGTTCATGTCATTATTGTTGTGACAGCTCCAGGTCTGTGTTCCGCTTTGATTCTGTCCTTTTGTTCCATAACATTCTTTCACTGGACTTATTGGTGTCCATCCAACAGAAAATGTATATAAGCCGCATCAGCATGATTGATCATTTACCTGGTCAAAGTTCGCAAACACCATTCCAGAAAAAAGAACTAAAAAACAAAATGTGAGAAATATTTTTTTCATGCGTGATTATTTTTTAGTCCAAAAGTGAGCACGAATAGAATGTTTGACATCTGTACTCGGAGCGACGAGGGCAAAACCAGTATTATCCCAAGAGCCAGTCGATTGATCAAAAACAAAGAAACCAGGAAGGCGAGAAAAATGCTCCAATAACCATGAATGAGTCAGTGGATGTTCGAGAGGATCTTTTTGGCTCTCTTGATAAGCCAAGAGTTCATCTTCTTTTATTTTTTTCGCAATATTTTCCGGAGAACTTCCTTCATCATATTCTGCAGGGTTAAATCCTGGCATATCTGGTCTCATAGACATTTCATCAATAAGTGCTTTGAGCTCACGATTTGTTGTCCATACTGTCATAGGATTATCCTTGAAAACTTCGAGTCTTTGCCCTTTCGTATCATAGAAAAATATCAATGGCATACTAAAGGTAATGAGTCCTTCTGAAGCAAAACCATATACTTCATCAAAGACATCATTATTGAGAAATTCATTGGCAGTTTTGCGATCAAACTCAAATACACGAATCGCAACTTGTCATGTATATGGTTTTTTATCAGGTGTTTTTATAGCATCAAAAGGAACTAAATATTTCGAAAAATCGTTCGTGATAAGAAATCAATTTTTCTCTACCGTCACTCATGAACCACGCATCACTTTCTTTTTAGATGTATCAACGATGATACTCTGTACAGCGCGAGTGAGGGTAAAATTTTTCTCAAACAACTGCTCTCCTGCATCAAGCAAAGACGGATCAAATGTAACAACTGTGTGAGCACCTCCAGCAAAATCTGGATGGTGAACAACGATGCGGATTCGACGTGGATTAAGAGTGGTAAAAGAAAATGTATATGCTCAGTTTTTATCAGTCAGCGCGCTATTTTTTTCTTCACCCGAGACAAATACACGAGCGCCAACGATTGGTTTTTGAGTATCATCTGTTACTGTTCCAGAAAACGTCACTTTACTCTTTGCCTGGAGACATTCAGTTTCATTTTTTTCACACCACTCTTTGGCAGCCTGATTATATCAAGCATTATTTTGCTCCAGAGAAGTGAGATACAGATATGATTGAATCGTGCTCGGATCTCTCTTGCCTGATTCATACTCTGAGAGTATTTTTTGGCGTGTTTGTTTATAGGTACTATCTTTATTTCCTGGATTATCAGTATCTATAGAAGGGACGAGTTTCAAGAAAGTTTTTCACAGCAAGTGGTCGTTGAATATCAGGGATGTCAGTTCTATTCACAAATTCTACTTCCCCAGATACAAGCGATTCTTCTCAAGCAGTAAAAAAGATACGAATAGTATGAGCATGATTATAGACCCAAATTCATCCATAAAAACAGGAGACACAAAAAACAAAAACTCATACAAAATGAATTCATGTGTAAATATTTGTTCACCGAAAAGGGAGACGAACCATAATTTCATTCTAAGCAATATTTCCCTTGTGTAAGAGTCCTTTTGACAAAAAGTATTGACAAGAAATACAATATACTACTTCAATGAGTATTAAAAACCGCACGAAGCACCAAACGTCGTTGGTCTCTGAAGAATAGGTGGAAGCTGACTATTAGTGAGCACTTGATAATTCACATGAAGACTACACTGTGTGTTACCATCAACACTCATCGTACGGAATCGCTCGAGATCTTGTGCACGAGATTCTGAGAATTGAGACGAATTAATGAGTGTAGAATTATTGAATTGTTTCCCAGAAGTAGCATCGACAAGATCGCTTCCAGAAACTGTCAATGATCATCCTCGAGTGTTATACGAATAGATACGGCCATTGATGGTCAGTCGCTCACCGAGAGCGTTTATATCTGTGTTGATGAGTGCGCCTCCATCAGCAATCATAATCGCATCAATATTTGAAACAGTCGGATCAATCAGTATGTTACCTCCTTGTCCATTGTTGTTTTTTCGAGCAATGAGGACGAGGAGTTTTCCTGTTCCTGAATAATTAATATCCTGAGTAATTTGAATATTTCATCCATCGACTACAACTGTTTTCGTACCAGAATCACTTGGGCTCGTATTAATTTTAAGGGTATTATTGGCACTATAAGAGTAATAATAATATCCATTCGTATTACGGTTATTGGTATTTCTCACAAAAGCAAGGCTTGTACTCCAATCCAAATCAGTTTCGGTACGTGGAGTCAATTGATTTGCCAGAAGTGTTGCAACATTGTTGGCAAGAATTCCACGGAAACACTGAGCATCAGCAGAGTTCTCAGAAAAAGAATAACCATATTTATTTGTATCGAGCCGTGTTCTGAGGAGGTCTTTATAGGTATCAAAGTTTGGAACTGTCGACATATTACTCGCTGAGAAACATGCATTACTAACAGTCGGATATGATCATCGTGTGACATTACCAGCATTATCTTTTACACAATATGTCACCACAGTATTTGATACATTAATATTTGGGATAGTGATAACTTTATTTGATGGAATGCTGACAGTCTGAGCAACCGTTGGAAGAAGAGAAGTAGAACCAACGCCGCAATCATTATCAAGCATGAGAGTTTGTGTATTAGCTTTTGGACCAGTACGATACATCAGTCCTCCATTATTTTGACCTCCAGATGGAATAGATGAGTTTGTCCAAATTTTTGAATTTGTATCAGTGACACTCAATTGAATGGTGCGAGATGCTCAACTACCTGTCTCTGTGATGGCAACAATTGGTGGTTGTGTATCAATATTAAGACTGATTTGAGGAGAAATATTTGATAGATTTCCGGCTGTATCTTTTACTTGGGCAGTAATATTATTAGTTGAAGTAGAAATAGTACGAGCATAATACATGATATCCGGACCAAATTGTGTATGAGGAACTCCTGGTGACCAAAGTGCAGCATCAGAAGACGTCTGAGAAGCACATGCACATTCATCACCATCAGAGATGCCAGGTTTATCACTACATCGTGCAACGAGAGTAACTGGCACATTGTACCATCGATCAAAATCTGTCACCTGAAGTGTCAGATTTGGATTGAGATAGAGTTCGAGAGGGAGAAGCTCAGGATTAGTTGAATCTTTTTTAACGGTATAAGTCGTAGTCTGAAGACTATTAATAGGATTAGCCGTGGCAGGATTAGGAGAATCAGCAGCAAGAATAGTATATTGTTGACCGTTATTGAGTGTTGCGCGGCAGACTATATTTGCCTGCATATTTACGCCTCCCAAAGCTGGATCATTTGGGCCATATTTATTACACGCAATGTCTCCATATAAAGTACCGTTAAATATAAATGGTGCTTTGAAGGACGTATTAGCACCAGCCATTTGAGTAAGCCAATTCACACAGGCTGTTCGATTTGACTCAGGGGCATTAGGATTACAACCTATCTTATATTCTGCAGTAGCTTGGGTGGTACAAGTGAGATTATCGGAATGAATGACGGAGAATGTCTGCGGTGTACTACAACTCGAACCAACACAGGCATTTTTTTGACAAGAAGTATTAGTACTATATCAATCCCCTACTTTCACGGCACACGTCACAGAAGTAGTACCAGGTTGGAAAGAATATTGATCTTGGGCTGAGAGACGATTGAGACCTATACTCGAAGAGAGATTAGGATCTATAACAGTCGCAAATCAGAGATTGATAAAATTGTTCGTTGCATACTGGATGCGGAATGGATTTGAAAGCGATGGGTTTTCTGAAACACGATTAATACACTGGAATCTCGCTGTAAACACATTTGTATCTTCGAGTGTTGTTACGAGAGTAGTGCCTTTATAAGAAACGAGTCATTCGCACCCCTGAGTATTTGGATCATTTTTGACAACTATATTTTTGACACATGTACTTGGAGTAGCGGTATTATCTGTATCAACAGAAGTGGCATTACCGTAGAAACATTCTACTTTATAATCCCCAGCGGTATTAATAACAGAATGGAGTACTGGTGTACCATTTGAATAGATATTAGAAATAAATGGTGTAGCTGTTGGGGCAGACATATCAGTAAGCCTATAACGGAAATGCGTCGTACCAGATGGACCAGCAGTACATGAAATATATGGTTGATCTACACCAGCTTTGAGTTCTGATGGAGCCTGTGTTGTATTACAATTTGTCTCACATCTATTATTAGCAATACTCCACTGAGCACCAGCAGGACAACAAGCACCCACTTGAGTCATTGTCAGTGCAGAACTACTTGCAGAGAGAGATGTACCACCAGATAAGACACACTGACCATTTGTACCGAGCGCATATCCATCAAGACAGATTGGGAAACAATATGGAAATCTATCAGTATAGCACTGCGGTGCTGGATCAGGTGCACAATATAATTGTTGGCCACCTACCATACCACAATGATCCTTTTGACCATTACAGTCGGCACAATCGCATGATTCAAATTCATTACAAGTACCATTATTATTACATGTCACAGT
>CALETF010000045.1 GCA_937920005.1 uncultured Candidatus Altimarinota bacterium | reverse complement strand
GGGGTCACCACTATTACTCAGGATGTAGAAGATTTCGTCAATAGTGAACACGGGAAAGCTATTGTTACCAACTCTTCTCTCCAGCTTCTCATGAAGCAATCCCCTGCTTCTATCGATGCTATGCAAAATGTCTTTAAGCTTACTGACCAGGAAAAATACATACTTCTCAATGCTCCAGTCGGACAAGGATTATTCTTTGCTGGTACAGAACATGTCGGTATACAGATTCTCGCAAGCTATTTTGAAGAGAAAGTCATCACAACTGGTTTATAATTTCGAGCTCTTCCATTTTTCTGGCTCAAATGGATGTCCTATAATAATCTTTGGAGAGAGATTATGCTGTTTGAGGAACTTCGTTAATCGTTCATCATTAAATGATTTTTGATCGTATCCAAAAAAGAGTACATCTGGTTTTTTATCGAGTACAATTTGGTAGTGGTTGTCAGAAGTACCCAATACAACCTCATCTACTAATCAGCTTTGTTGTATATTGTGTAATCGGACATTCTCCGATTCACGCGGTTTTTTTCATTTTAATCGCTCAACAGTAGCATCTAGTGCTACTACAACTATGAGTATATCTCCGTATTTTCGCGCTTCTGAGAGATAGTATCTATGGCCTGGGTGAAACATATCAAAAGTTCCAAACGTCATCACCACTTTTTTCTTCATAACCAATCCCTATTTTTTATGAGAGATATCCATACCAGCATGATGTTTTTTTCATTCCTTTTGATACTCGGCATCGAGTCGGAGAAATTCGGTTTCAAATACTTGCTCAAAAAGAGTTTTCTGTGGTCTTAGAAGTAAATAGATGAATATACCAAGAGGGGTCAAAAAAAGCACTAATAATATACTAAATACCTGAAATACTATTGAATGAGTACGATTTGTGATATCCCTCACCACCCATACCACCAAACAAAACCAAACTACAAAGAAATAAATAATGATACTGCGAAAAATGAAATCTGGGTTAATCCAGGAGAGAAATGCGGGAATATTCATATAGATTCGATTATAGATAAAAGTACCCGAAGGCAACTTCATATCCTCTTTACAGTGTCATTTTTTTACTACAATGAGTTTTTAATGAAGTGACTACATCACAACATTATAGAAAAGTGACTCAACATAGACTTTTCTATTCCTTATTCCTCTAGTTCTCCAATCCCCTGTTCAGGGGATTTTTTTTAACCATTTTTTTATGATAGAAAATCCAGGTGAACAAGAAATACTAGTAAATGGTCATTCAATAGTATTTGGTAATGAATTGGTACAAACAATGAAGTGAACACCCGCTGCAGATGGATTTACTTTGGAAGTAGTACCAAATGCAGTTATTAAAATACTTCAAGAAATGCCTTCATCTGATTTTGATTTTTTGCCCAAAGAATCCAGGCCTGCAATACTAACACCCCAAGAAACTGTTGCTAAAGCAAGGAGAATAGCATTCTGATTACCCGCCTAATTTATCTGTGATTTTCTCCACTGCTCTATTTTTTTATGATCTCCAGAGAGTAAGACATCTGGAACTTTATACCCCATAAAATCAGCTGGACGAGTGTATTGCGGATATTCTGCTTTGCCCTCAAGTGATTCTGAGAAGGACTCCTCATGAAGAGATTGATTATTTCAAACTACTCCGGGGATAAGTCTTACAATAGAATCCAGGAATACCATTGCTGCCAATTCACCACTACTCACCACAAAATCACCTATTGAATACTGCTCAAAAGTAAACATCTCAAATACCCTATGATCTACACCTTCATAATGGCCACAAAGTATAATTAACTCAACATCTTTTAGACTACTCGATAATTCTTCTATTTTTTGCTGCTTGAGACGTTCACCTCGTGGTCAGAGGTAGACTTTTCTCATAGCATTTTCTGGATCAATACTTGTTATAGCTCTATACATGGGTTCGATTTCTATCAATGCGCCAGCTCACCCTCCATATGGCTTATCATCGACTCGATGTTGTGCCTGGAGAGAATAATCTCCGAGATTATAAAAAATAGGTTCAAAAAGACCTTTTTCTCGAGCAATACGCATAATGCTCGAATCAAAGTACGAGGTAAATGCTCCTGTAAAATTGGTAATAATATGAGTTTTCACTCTGTGATTTTATCTGATTCTTGAGAAAGTCACGTATTTAAATCGGCTCCACTCTCGATCTAATTTCCTTTAACATCATGGAAACATGAGGATTTTTCTCTGGTTTTCGAGTTTTCAGTATGGCTTCTGCACGATTAAAATCTCACCATTTGATAACTTCCACTCGTGGATGAGCGACAAGTTGAGATTTATAAATCGCATGCGGAAGATATCTGTCTATCCTATTTGGATGTTCATTAACAAAGCCTCCATAATCATCAACTATATATTTTTTACCATTAATGCGGAGTATGGTTCAGAGTGGGAATTTTCACCAGTTTGCAGCGCATGATGTTGGTATTTCTGGATCATCACTATAGTGCAATGCCTCACCTATAGCATTTTTATTTCCTCCTGCTTCTTTTTCGTTATAAACACTTGCATCTTTTACATATATTTTTTGACCATATTCATGCTGAATATCTCTTGTTGATTTCTTGGCCACATTCATGACAGAGTCTCTCTCTCTTTTCTTACTTTCTGACGCTTTGAATAGTGCCGTTTCCCATTTCTTTCTAAAAGCAGGGTTTTCTTTTAGGAACTTTAAAAGCGCTATATTTTGTTTTTCAGTTCCCCTGTATTTACCAATAACAGGTATTTGAAATTCTTGAGAATTTTTGAGGATGAAATCTTTTCTTTCCTCAAGATTCACAGGCGCTATAAGGGATCGAGTGGTAAAATCTATTTTCTCCTTGTTCATAACTATTATTTTTTTGAGAAAATAATTGCTTCCCCAGAATGCTGATTTTTACGTCATGAGAGGTATTCACTCAGAGAATATCATTGACCATTTACTCCATTTACCACGCCCCTCCAATCTCCACCATCTGTTTTTGTTGATTCATGTACTACTAACTGTCATTTTTCTTTTGTAACGAGCCATTCATGACCTCATTTATTAGTTCCCTCACCAGTACCACCCATCATAGCCGATTCTCATTCTTTCAACTTCAGGTCAATTTCTTTCATAATTTCTCATCTATCATATCCAGAACCATAATGTACGAGTATTCATTTTGCAGGAACATCTATCCTTTTTCATCCTTCAGTTCGTTTCATAATATTTTCTTCTATATGATACTCCATATTTGTTGGATCATCATATTGTGTACCGTAAAATCAATTACTTTGTTTTTTGATAATCCCATCTTCAGCCTGAGAATTTGCACCAGAAATTGCTCCAGAATAAAGTGCTCATGCCATTGCCACATTCCAGAGGTTATGCTTTGAATCTTTTTGATCTATATATTTACCATTAAATGCTCCTCCATAACGACTTGAATAATCTAATCCAAGCGCTGCATGTGTAGAAGTCATACAATCATATTTTCATTCTCCACCTCCATATAGCTTTCCATCATTATTCCTAAACCAGTCAGCAGCTGTTCATGTTTTTGTCTCAGCATCTTTTTGAGCCATTTCAGTGGGCGGCTGTACGCCTCATTTCTTTAATACAGAAAGTATAATAGGCATAACACCCGGTCTCTTATCATAGCTATTTGGATCATAGACATGATCTGCTACAAATCGACCTCATTTGTACAATGGTGTACCGCCCCAAACATATGGACTCACTCCACCCCTATTCCTATAACCATAACCATTATATCTCTCAGCATATGCCGCAACTCGTCGTAACTGGTCATCAGAACCATTCATAGATGTAAAACCGAGTCCGCCTTTCATGCGCAACGCATCAATAGCTGACTCTTCCCAAGTATTAAATGGTCATCGACCAGCAGGAACTCGGTAGGTTTTTCGTCCAGTTCCAATAATTTTATCACCATTATGAAGCGCTGCACCAAAATCAAAATCAGATTCTCGATAATGAATAGCTCCTATAAGTTCCCAGGGAACGCCCGTTGCCTGAGAAACACGTTCATATCTTGCCTGATTTTTTTTGATTACATCAGCAGCTCCTTCGATTCATCCGACGTATTCTGGTTTTGTACTTGTTCACTTCATTATATCCTTCATACTTGCCAGGTCCGATGGCATTCCTCGACGTTTTATGCCACCATTTCCTTCAAGAAATGGATTTCTATATACTGAGAAACTTTGACCTGCATTACGCTCAGTCTCAACAACACCACCCTTACCACTCGCAGACTCTATTGTCTTATATTTTCCACCTCAGAGGTTTGCCGTAATAAGAGCAATATGTGGACTTGGTTGACTCATAATCAGAAAATCTCCTTCTTTACCCTCTGTATCACCTATTTTTTGTGACATGCTCGCAAAACCCATAGCTGTTGTATCAGAACCTGGAGGTAAACAACCAGTATCTATAAGAGAATTTACTACGAGCTGAGAACAATCAATAGGATCTCATGGAACATCTTTCCTTCCTAATCCTCACATTTTATATGGTCGACCAAGATATTTTCGTGCAGCATTGATAAGTTCTGAAGAATTCACTTCAGCCAGCTGTTCAAAATTGCCACCACCTCAACTGTTCATAGATGTGTCTGGTTTGTTTTCTGATGATTTCGCAAGATACTCTCTCCAAAAAGCTCCTGTTTCTCATGGCATCATAGCACCAAAAGGAGCTAGCAAATCTGCTAAAAATTTCACAAATGGACTCAATTTTGATCGAGATACTTTTTTTGCAATTCTTTCTATTTGCTGTACACCCATGCCCGTTGAGCTCTTTGCCTGTCTCTCAAGTGCATCTTGAAATTCTTTATCTGTTTTAAAATCTTCTCTTAATATACCTTCTCTAAATCACGATTCTTTTAACGCCGTACGTACAGAATTAATAGATGGCTGGAAGTTATCGAGTCACACAAAAGGTGCTCCCGCAATAATATCCACGTAGGAACCCCCCAGTATATCTTGCATTTTGGTAATATCTGCTTCATCTGGAAAAGTTTTAATATATTCATTAATATTCCCTTGTGAAATAGATGACAATCTCTTTCCGAGAGCACTTTCTGGATCTATTCCTGTAGCTACAAGTCCATCTGTTTTAATAGATTCTATTGTTTCTGAAAGTATTGATGGATCTTTTTTTGCTGTTTCAAAAAAATCTTTTTCTGTTAAAAGTTCTATTTTATTTTTTGAGACAAAATTAGTAACACCTGGATTTTGTTTCTCAAGTTCTGCAATATATGCATTAAACTTTTCTGGATTATTTTTTACCTCATCTGATAATTGAGCGAGTGATTCTATATATTTTTTCGCTTGTTTTCTCTGAATTACATCAATTTGATCCTGAGAAAGATTACTCACGTCAACTGGCTTTCAGTCGGAATTTGTTGGATTACCAAGTATTTTCCTCTTTTCATTTTCAGACATTTTTGAAACATCAACTGCTGATGCGAGAGTATCTGCATGTATAGACTTTCGAGTTTCTTCATCGAGAGAACTCCAATCTACTTTTTCTAATTCTTCTTGCATCTCTGTCTCATGCTTTTCTTTGAGAGCTTTCATTGTTTCTTGTTCTGCTTGTTCTATTGTTTTTTTATCTTTTACCTCTGGACTCTCTACGAAATTTTCTTGTTTTTCTGGTGTCTTACCCGGTCACATATCAAATCCACCACGTGCGAGATCGAGATCTTTTTTTGCCTTATCTTGTTCTCCAGCTGTTTTTTTACCATTTTTTGCTTTCTCTCTGAGATTTTTCAATTTATCTCGTGATTCGTGAAATTGAC
>CALETF010000044.1 GCA_937920005.1 uncultured Candidatus Altimarinota bacterium | reverse complement strand
CCGGCTTCAGTTTTTGATTCTTACCTGTGCGAATGCCAAATTTGTTGGCTCATTCCAACCTAAAAATCCAACAGTTAGGGATCATTTTTTGGTTCGAGTATCTGCAAATTTTCATTTTGGTACTAGGAAAACTTTTCATTCTTGACCAGGACAGTTCCCGCTTATATGCAATATTCATTCTTTATCCACTTCGTACTTTAATTGCATTACTCCTTCAGAATTTATAGCCCAATCTTGTATAATTTCTCCTTTCTTTTTCCCTGGTTTGAAATCTTCAAATAAATCTCATTTTTTACGGGAAATAATTTTGTCACTTTCTTCTTTCTGTTCTGTTTTTATCGGTTCTAGTGGCGCCAGTAATGATAATATTTCTTTTGCCTTTTCTTTTGCAGCAGGAGGCGCAGAAGGGCTATCAACTATTGTTTTTGCCCATATAAACAAATTTGTGAGCTCTTGGATATTTCCACCATCCTCTAAGGCCTTGATTGAGGCAGATATGCCTGGACGAGATTTATGATCCGCAGGTAGCATATCAAGTATTGCCTGTTGGGCGCTTGCTGCATTTACTATTTTTGGTGATCCTGCTGGTTCATCTGTAAATTTTGGAATTGGCGTTGTTGCGGCAGTCACAGCTCCTGATACTGATGCAGCTATTGCAAAAGCAGCCGACATTAATCTGTTACTTTTATTTCTATTTCCAGGAGCAGAAGATAGAGAATCCATAATTTTATTGGTTATGGGATAATAGTATGTCTGTTTGGAAATTTTGTCAAGAAAAAAATGAAAAAAACTTTTGCAGAAAAGACACTCGTTGTTATATTCTCAATCCTTTTGCAAAAATTTCATACCTCAAGAACATAAAAAAACTCCCAAGGAATTTGGTAATTCTTGGGAGCTAATAATGTTCCTACACCACGATGTTCAGCGATAAAAAAGATTATCTATTGTGCTGACATGGATGCGGGATACGCGGCGTCATGGACGACATGACATACCCTGACAAGCCTAGGAAACAAGGTCCTGACTCTGTTTCGGTAATGGAAAGCATATTCACCCGGCTTCGTATCGTATTTTCCGATTAACCAGCACCACTTTTTCCACAAAACAGTGAAGTATGTATGAAAAAGGTGGTACTGGTAACAAAAAACATCGATAGAAAAAACATGGAAAAGGGAGGTAAACCATCCCTAAATCTCTGTATTTGTATTTGAAAGATGCGGTGAGAGATCGTTAACTTCTCTCCATCACAGGGTCAATGTTGCACGAGAACAGCTTGTACCCCCATCATAACACTCTCCTGTGCTCCAATCAATTTTGGTATATCTTGCGTTTTTGTGAATTGTATCGAATTATAATAATTTCTTTTAAAGAGCTCTTCTATATGCGGAAAAATGATTTTTATTTATTTTTCAGATTTTTTGGTAAATATTTTCAGAAAAAGTATGATTTTAATGTATTTTATACCCCTTTGTATACAATTTGTATTCTCAAAGATGTTATCAAATACAATAAAGTAGGGTATTGATCTTAAAAAAACCTTGTATGTCCTTTGTTTTTACTGAAATTCTACTGTCACAAAGAGGATATCAGGCCGAGCATTTGTCCTGACAGGTGGTCACCATGTTCCGACCCCAGGGGAGACAAATATATGCGTGTGTCATTTTTTCTTGTATCCTGCCGGGAGTTCAAAGAGTCTTTTTACGATGAGATTGAGTGGCCAGAGCTGTCCATTATGTGTGTGACCAGAAAACTGTATATCTACGCCATTTTTTTGTGCTTCTGAGAGTTTTTTTGGTTGATGGTCGAGGAGTACTATTGGTTTTTTCTTATCAGTCCCCTTGAGGAGCGCTGAGAGATCGAGACGATTTCTCCCAAAACGTGAAGCCGATATATCATCCCGTCCTGCAATAATAATACCTCCAACTTCGACCCATTCATCCTGTAAGAGTCTGATATTATGTTCTGTGAGATAATCACGTGCACGCTCCATGCCTCCTATGTATTCGTGATTTCCGATAATGCCATAGGTGCCGTAGGTTGATTCAAATCGTCGAAGGTAGCTCCCTAAATCGCGACGTATGACGGGGTCCAGTTCTCCATCGACGATGTCTCCAGGGAGGAGGACGATATCGGGTTGGAGGGCATTTATTTTTTTTACAATTCTCGTGATATGAGTGACACCGTTTGTTGGTCCGAGATGTATATCTGTTGCGACAGCCATCGTGAGGCGTTTTGTGACCTTATTTTTTTTCTTAATTTTGAGAGAATAACGTCGTATTTTCGGACTTCTGGAGTTGATATAGCCGATGGCTATCGTGATTATTGTTCAGAGTACTGTGAAATAGGTCAGGTGATAGCTGAGAGTGTGTATTTGTTCTTTTGAGAGCCACTGCACGGAATGATTCACCACTAAAAATATATCGTATATGAGGCTGACAAAGAAAAAATGTACTACTCCGACGAACCAGAGTGATCAAAATGTGATGAGTGTATCTGAAACAATCGAACTTCGTCTATGCTGAATCATCTCTCCGAGAATGTATGAAAATGAGAAACAAATAAAAAACGCCGTAAAGACCCATTTATGAATCCCAAATTCCTCTGTCATATTCCACCCATGAATAAATATATACCCATTGATTGTCGTGTAGAGGATGATAAAAACACCGAAAAAGAGGAAGAAATATGGATGACGCACTTATTGCAAATTATGAATTAAGAAAGAAAAATTAAAAATGAGTAAGAATTTTTATAATTTAAACCAAGAAGAATTAAGAATTGAGAGAGGTTTCCGTGCTGAGCTTAATTTTCCCAAGAATTTTTATTATTTCTTCACATTGTCATATAAGATCAACCAAATTTATATTTGTTATTTTTGATTCTGAAAGGAGTTCTAACCAGTAAACTGTTTCGTATGCTTCTTTGAATGCTATACAGATTTTACTATAAAAATCTTTTTTTGATTGGCCTGCGATTGCTTCCCTTACATTAGCTCCAATACTTGTTGCGCTTCGTAATAATTGTGAAGACAAAATGTATTCTTTTTCAGCCTGCAATTCTTTATATATTTTTATCACATTGAGAGAGAATATTTTTGTTTTACTTAGAATAATATTTTCTTTCATTTTTATTTCTTAATTATTAATTTTTCACTGCGAAGCGTAGTATCATTCTCGAATTGTTGTTTTGCCTGTCTCCCGATCGAGATAGACGAGAGAGTTTTTCCCGACGTTGCAGGAGAGGTGTACATTGGCTCCTATTTTTGTTCCTGTGCCAATGATCGTTGTTTGGTTTGATTTTACTGAGATGACACTATTGCAGCCAATAAATACATCATCTCCAAATACAAATGTCCCTTTACCATGACCATCATAGTTCGCGCATTTGCAACCGCCTCAGAAGTTCACATTTTTCCCAGTATTTGCACTAATAATGCTGGTTCATGGATGTTTTGCTTTGTTTTGTACTCAGAGGTGAGATTTTTTTACTTCACACCCTATGATACATCCGTTTTCGAGTGTAGATTCACGTATGATAGCCCCCCAGAGTATTTGTATGTCATTTTTGAGAATGCTTTTTTCGATTCGAACGTTTCCTTCAATAACGACATTATCTCCTATTGCTGTGTCTGTGATGAAGCAGAAGGGGCCAATAATGACGTTATTTCCGATAGTACAATTCGTGATAATGGCAGTTTCGTGAATATTTTTTGTCTCGTTCATGAGCGCATTCTAGTCAAAAAATTTTTTTATCCACTCTGCAACCTTTTGTCCATCATGTCGAAGCGTATTTCTCTTAATACTATCATATTTCCCGCCAAGAGAACTCTCTGGAGTATCGAGACAATTCATACGGGTAACATCCGGGGTTCTATCAATCTCTATTTTATCTTTTTCTGGTACATCAGAGCCATCATGTGCGAGAATCGCTGTGAAATCTCATATTTTCCCAAATCGATGAATTTCTGATATATACGTACTGAGGGTATATTCATCACAGTGACCTGGTGGGAAATTGGCAGCGTTGGCTATAAATATTTTTTTTGCTTTTGAATTTCGAATTTCCTCGCTCATGCCTTCCGGAAGGAGACTGGCAATAATCGATGTGTAGAGCGTCCCAGGTCCAATAATAATCATATCTGCTTGTCTGAGAGCTTGCAGGGCCCGAGGCGCTGCACTTACTTTTGGCTGTAAATATATATCGTCTACATTATTTGAAAGCGTACGACACTGAATAATTGGTCATTCTCCTCGTATTGTTTCGGTTTTTGTTTTTACTTCAATATCATGGACATCTTCAGTGGCGGGGATGATCTCATGTTGTGTATATCAGAGGAGGTTGTGAGCTTTTTTAATCCCATCTGATAAACCATATTGCTCTATGAGCCCCAGGAGCCAGAGATTTCCGGTTGTATGTCCAGCGAGAAAACCATCTTGATGACGGTAAGTCATCCATGATGCCTGTTCTCAACCAAGAGCGGCGAGATTTTTTACTATATCACCAATGGCTGGTATGTTGTATGAGTCACGAATAACACCAGTACTCCCACCACTATCACTTGTTGCCACGATTGCATGGATAGACCAGTCTGGAACACGCGTAAAAGCTCGTATGAGATGTGAAATGCCAGATCAACCGCCAATGAGGACTATATGTTTCATCTTCTCCGCAGTCTAGATTTTTTTCACTTTTTGTCTAAAAAAAATATACTCTTTCTATGAAACATTCACCTTCATCTTTTTCTCTTGTTTTGCAGGTTGGAGCTATCATGTTGGCAACACTCGTGGTCGTCCTCATATTTTTCCGTATTCGGCCAAGTGTACTTCCACCACTGACACTCCAAGAGTCTGTCCAATCTGTTCTCGAAAAAACATCTCCAGCGACAGTTATGATAGTCGATGATCGTGGTGTTATTGGTGGTGGCGTGATGATTGATTCTACTACTGTCCTAACCAGTAAACACTTGTTACAAATAGGGAAGCGTTATGGTATTCGTTTTGCTGATGATGAAATCGTATGGGGGTCTCCTCTTGCTCTCCACCCCGATTTAGATTTAGGCCTTGTTGTTCTCGAAAAAGAATACGTCTCCTTTGCTCATCCTATTACATCTCAGGCACTTATAAAAAAAGGAGATTTTGTCATAGCTCATGGTATTATCTCTCAAATTCCTTCATTTGTTCGACATTTTGGAATTATTTCTGATACGCAAACTAATCTGGTCATTGGTGATAAAATAATTCATAATCTCATTTTGACAGATATACCATTTCAATGAGGATACAGCGGTGCCCCTCTTTTTAACCTCAAAGGAGAGCTCATAGCTATCAATACTGCTTTTGGACCAAATACTTGAGTGGGTTGGAGTACGCCTGTCGATGAATCACTTATTGCCGACTGGAAGAAAAGTCTTCGTTAATTTTTGGTAAATACCTGTTCGAGAGACAGCGAATCTTCGCCCGATTTTCACCAGGTTATATCAACACGAGCTTTTATGCACTCATTTGCTGGTTCTGAACATCGCTCAAACACAATATCTCGTGTAAATTTTGTTTTGCATCATTTTTGCACTGTTCCTCCACAAAAAGTTATTCCGGTATTGCAATTTATAGATGGTGTACTAAGTTCTTGAGAATACCATCATGCATTGTTGATGCAAACAGGAGCAGGTTTGTTATCTGTGTTTACTGCCAGTGTTTTGTTATCGAGAAGCAGATATTTTGTTCCTGATTCACTTGTGTAATAACACTTGTCATTATTGAGATTGGAGAGATCGATGGTAAAAAAACAGTTATTCGTTCCTTCATGAG
>CALETF010000043.1 GCA_937920005.1 uncultured Candidatus Altimarinota bacterium | reverse complement strand
CATTCTGAGAGATATTTCTGTAATCTAAGCATAGTTTAAAAAGACAAAGGACAAAGTACAAAAGACAAAATGAAGGATTATACTCATTCACGGAGATTATTCTCTGTTGTGAGTTTTATTTTAGCTATTATACGAATTATTTCCTCACAGTCATTTCTCATTTTTGACACATTTTGTTGCGTAAGAGAAGATTTTTCGAGAAGTTTCAACCAGTATTGTGTTTCGTGGGCTTCTTTGTACGCAATACACATTTTCGCATAAAAATCTTTCTTTGACTGAGAAGCATTCGCCTCGGCTACATTTGCTCAGATGCTTGTGCCACTGCGTAAAATCTGCTTAGAGAGAACATGTTCCCCCTCTTTTTGCAGAGACTGATAGAGCCTTATACAAGTCAGCGCAAATTCTTCTGATTTTTCTACAATATTCATAAAAATTCCATTACTTTGTACTTTGTATTTTGTCTTCTGTACTCATCAAATCTGATATATAATCAATGAAGGATTCTGGAGTATAGGTTTTACCATTCCAAGTACAAGTTTTTTCGTCTACTATGCCTGGAAGTGTAAAACCTGCGGCTTTTTTGTGTCCACCTCCACCGAGTTTTTTAGCTAGCTCGTTGATGTCTATCTCATCTTTTCTGGTTCGAAATGAACCCTTTATCTCGTCTCATTTTTGCATCAAGACACACGCGATGTCGACGTTCGCCAAACCACTGAGATAACCTATTATATGCGATTTGAGATGGCTATTGTTCTCTGTTTCTTCGAAGAAAAGACAGGCGATGTTTCCTTTTTGAACAATAGATAAGAGTCCATGTCCGAGGTCATGCAGGTAAGATAAACTATGATTTCCAAATACCTGATTTGCAATACTTGATTGATCGGCTCATTGACCGATAAGGAAAGCTGCTGTCTCAAAAGCATGTTGATTGCTATTACGATGGATAAAACCTCCTGTATCAGTGTAGACTCAGAGAAGTAACGCTGTGGCTGCTTGAGAGGTCACAGACCATTGAAGTTGTCGGGCTATATCCGTGAGAATGACAGTTGTCGAAGAGGCAGATACATCTCTATATCCATCGATATTTCCCTCTTGTATTTCATGATGATCAATGGTGATGATTTCTTGTTTTGGGTATTGATCGAGCATGAGTGCCGTGCGAGAGAGATGCGAAGCATCTAAAAACAAAATCAGTTGAGCATCAGAAGGAACTGTCGAACATGTCTGTCCCAGTATCCAAGTAACATGTGTGTCATATTGTTTTTCTGGAGGGAGGACAATTGACACCTTCAGATTGGTATAATTCGTTTCCAGGAGATGTCGTAATCACTCAAGAGATCCAAGAGCATCTCCATCAGGTGCTTGATGCGCTATAAGTGCTATATGTCTCGTATTGCGAATTTTTGTGTCTAGGAATGTCGAAAATGTTTGCAGGGTGTACATATACCAAAATATAGGAAAAAACTCAGGAAAGGCAAAATAAAGAGGTCTTTATTTGACCTCTTTATTTATTTTTGACAATTAATCTCTTCGGTGAGTCTGTGGTTTATTCTTTGCAACAAAGAACCACCAAGTATTCAAAAGTGCTATGAGTCCGAGAAGTGTCCAGAGTAGTGTGTAAGAATTTTCTTCTGGAGCTGCTCATCCACCCGCATCATTAACGCCCTCTACTGGAGACACTTCTTCTGTTGCTGGTTCTGCCTCAGGATTACCCGCTCCTCCTACATCGAGGGTCGCATCAGCAGGATTAAATCCTGGGCCTGTATTTCCTCCTGTTGGAGTTGGAGCTGGTGCTGGATTAGGATTTGGAGTAGGTGTAGGGGTATTGTTGTTGTCTACTGGTGTTTCTGGATTTTCTGGAGTGGTTGTATCTGTTGGAGTGGTTGGAGTATTTTCTGGAGTAGGTGTTGGTTCTTGTGGATTTGTATTAGTAGGGGTTGTAGGCGTGTTTGTCTGTGTCGTTGTTTCAGATGTTGAATTATTATTCGAGTTCTGGTTTGAATTGTTAGATTCATTCGCTATAATCTGAGTAGTTGTTTCTGTCGAAGGACTACCTCCTTGTGCAGATGAACCAGACAAATTATCATTAGGACAGCTTACTACACCCTTTGTGGTAAACTCGCCGTCAGCTGAGCTAGAAATATTTCCATGTATATCAGTCGCCACTATACTGTAGTGGTATACTGCACATGGGACCAAAGAAAGCACTGTCTTATCATGAGAAGTAGCAGCAGTAGTGGTAATATCAGCTGATGATCCATAAGAACTGGTAGGGCCATACGAAAGACTGACAGTCGCATTTTCTTGGGTATTTAATTTGACTGATACAGACCCATTGAGAGGCGTCACAGAAACAGAGCTTTGGATAGGGGCCCGGGTATCAATGATGTAGTTTGTAGATTCTGTCACTCCTGCAGGAGCATTGCCAGCTGGCGTATTTGCGTCAGACCAGTCTGTATCAACAGTGATAACATTGGTAGCATCTTCGACATCAGCTGTCGGTGTAAATGTCGCTGTGTAAACCGTACCTGATCCTGCAATAGTATCGAGAGTTCCGTTTTCTACACTTACATCAGCATTATCAAAATCGACAGGTGCCTCACTAAATGTAAAAGTCACAAGAGAGGTATCTGTGGCATTGATATTTGTATCGGAGAGTGAGATGGAAACAGTAGGAGCTACGGTATCGCTCACAGTGATACTAAATGATCCTGTTGTGAAATTATTTGATGAATCTGTAGCAGTACATGTAACAATAGTTGTTGCGCCGAAATTAAATGAATCACCTGAGAGATGACTACATACAATTGCCGGAGCTCAACCGCTCCGAACTGGTGTTCAGAAAGTATCCACATCATCAGTAGCAGAAATATCGAATGTTGCAATTGCATTTGCAGGTGCAATAGATGGCACTGTCTTATTTCCTGGGAGAGAAAGTGTCGGAGCAATTGTATCAGAAATAATTACTGTGAAAACTTGTGATCCTGTGTTTCCAGCAGCATCTGTAGCGCTACATGTAATATCGTTTGTTGAATTGAGAGCAAAATGAGCGGCTGTTCCTATACAATTGACTGTTGGATTTGGTGTGCCAACATCAGTAGCTGTTGGAAAGGTACCATAAGTGATGTCTGCCCCTGTTGCAGAAACAGTTCATACAGTAATGAACGAATCATCTGTAGAAATGACTGGAGCTATTGTATCCTTTGTAACAGTTGCAACTGGGCTCCAGGCACTGTAGTTCCCTACTGCATCTTTCGCCCGTACTTGCCAATACCATGTACCCTGTGCTGCACCAGCTGAATGAATCATATTTGTTGTACCGAGATCACCAGAAGACCATAGGCCTGTGGTGAGAACTCCGAGACCGTCAACTGCTGGATTCTGAGAAGCCTGATATTCGTAGGTGATAGCGCCTGGTTGATTATCTGTCGAAACATTCCAGTTAAAATCCCACCCATCTGTATTTACGTATGTGCCATTTGGGAGGGTGTTTGTAGGAACTGAAGGAGCTGTTGTATCAATAACTATAGCTTTATTTGCTGCGAGATTTGTCGTTGGTGTAAAATTTACCATTGGTAGGCTTGCTCCATCTGTAATAGTTCCTGAAACAGTAGAAACATTGAGATCAGAAGAATTATCACCTGCCTGAACAGTATAATTACAGCTTCCTGTGGTACTCGATGTAATAGCAAAAGTACATGTACGACCAGTATCAGTGGTAAGAGTTACATTACCTGCTGAAGTTACAGCCTCAGAAAATGTCACGTTCAGAGGTATAACTGTACCGACTCCATAAGTGCCATCGATGGTTGTTGATGTAATGTTTGAAATTGTCGGAGGTGTTGTATCAGATGGACTACCTATAATAAGAGTTGCATTGGCAGGAGGTACTGCATTGGCAGTTATCTGAAAACTAGTAGTTCATGCAGAAGCGACTGCAGAACTGATCAAGGTTAAAATAGTTGTTTTATTGCCACCGGTTGTGAAAGATACTGGATTTACTGAAAAACTAGCCGTAACTCAAGCAGGAAGACCGGTAGTGCCCATGTTTACATTTAAGGTACTGTTATTACCATTTGCACTAACTGTTACAAGATATGTTAC
>CALETF010000042.1 GCA_937920005.1 uncultured Candidatus Altimarinota bacterium | reverse complement strand
TTCCCTACACGACGCTCTTCCGATCTAGCGTCCAGATGGATATGATGAAACAGGATCCAAAGAACGAAGGAAAGCCTGAATCAATCCTCTCAAATATCATCGAAGGAAAGATGAAGAAATTCGTCGAAGAAGGAACTCTCCTTACTCAACCATTCGTCGTCAATCCTGACCAAACTATCGAACAATATCTCGGTGGTGACGTCCTCGTCTCATTCAAGAGATACTCAATCTAGTTCTCAAATCATTAAAAAAGGCTCCAATCGGAGCCTTTTTTATTGTAAATCTGAGAAGTCTATATCAAAGAGAAACATCACGAGCAAGCTAACAATAGCAACTATACCGACGGATACGATTTCCACCATACTCATCGCATGACGGAGAAAGAGTGCATCGAGGATATTCCAGAGCGCCCACCAATACGCAATAATCAGCGATGCTGCTATCACATGATGATACACTGGCCGAGGCTTTCTGAAAAATCGTGGAAGTCGAAACATATACACATCATACTCTAGTCTTCAAAAAAAGACAAACAGTCTTGTTTTTTCCCTGACTCTTTCTACAATGCCAACGAAGATTAAAAAGAATTCCGTCACATTTTTCATTATTCATTTTTAATTCTTCATTGATATATAGGGTGGTAGTACAACGGTTAGTATAGGGATCTCCAAAGTCCTTGATCTCAGTTCGATTCTGAGCCGCCCTGCCAGATTCGCCTATAGCGAATAGAAAAAGTAAAAGTTAAAAGAAAAAGAGTGGAATGTTTTAATATAATTTATGAAGCAGATATTTATTAATCTCGCGGTCACAGACGTTACTAAATCAATGGAGTTTTATTCTGCGCTCGGTTTTACGAACAATCCACAATTTTCTGATGATTCAGGTAAGTGCATGGTCTGGGAAGAAAATATCTTTCTCATGATTTTGTCACATGAAAAGTTTGCTTCATTTGCGACAAAGCCCATCGCTGATACCAAAAATACTCTTGCAGGACTCTTCTCGCTCAGGGTGGATAGCCTCGATGAAGTAAACGCTTATATGGATAAGGGATTAAAAGCTGGTGGAAAAGAACCAAGTGAAATGAAGGATTACGGATTTATGCAACAGCGCACTCTCGAAGACTTCGATGGACACACATGGGAAGTCTTTTATATGGATATGAGTAAGTTTCCTTGATAAGCCCCCCCTGAAATGAAAATTATACTCAATTTTTCATAAAATGATTATTTAATTCAGTAGAAAAAAATAAGAGAATTAGTATATTATTGATATACAAAAAGAATTAATTCAAAAATGGATATAAAATTTATAGATTTATTTGCTGGAATTGGTGGAATAAAAATAGGATTTGAAAATGTGGGTTTTCAATGTGTCTTTTCTAATGACTTTGACGCAAATGCTAAAATAACTTTTGACTTCAATTTTTCTGAACTTTTTAATGTTGAAAAACAAATGGTACTTGGGGATATACAACAAATATCTACAAGTAAAATTCCAGATCATGAAATACTATGTGGATGATTTCCTTGCCAACCATTTTCTGTGGCTGGCTATAGGCAAGGTTTTGAAGATAAAAGAGGAAGAGGTAACTTATTTTTTGATATCATACGAATCTTAAAAGATAAAAAACCAAAAGCATTTTTACTAGAAAATGTCAAAAATCTAAAATCTCATGATAAGTGAAACACTATTAAAGTGATTTATGAGGAGTTAAGAAAACTAGGCTATAAAGTAACTGATAAAGTTTTAAACTCTATGGAATATGGGAATATACCTCAAAACAGAGAAAGGATTTATATTGTTGGTTTTTTAAATGAAGAGAGTTTTAAAAAATTTAAATTCCCAGATAAAATTCCTTTAACAAAAACAATTCAAGATTGCTTAGAAAAAAATGTAGATAATAAATATTATTACAATGGTAAAAATCTTTTTGATAAATTAAAGAATGAGGTTATAAAAAAAGATACCGTCTACCAGTGGAGAAGAAAATATGTGCGAGAAAATAAAAACCATGTTTGCCCTACATTGACAGCTAATATGGGAATGGGTGGACACAATGTTCCAATTATTCTTGATGAAAAATGAATAAGAAAATTAACACCTAGAGAATGTGCAAATTTTCAGGGCTTCCCAGAAGATTATAAA
>CALETF010000041.1 GCA_937920005.1 uncultured Candidatus Altimarinota bacterium | reverse complement strand
ATCGATCGATTTGGTATTTCTCACATGATGGTGGGGGTGATAGGAGCGACCTATGCATTTTTTAGTTTCGTTTCAGCGCCATATCTGGGGCGACTCTCGGATAAATTTGGCCGAAGAAATATACTCCTTGCGAGCGTGGTATGATCTGCTCTTGGTTGGATTGTGACAGCATTTGCTCCGAATGTATGGTGGGTTCTCGTTGGTCGTATTATTGATGGAGTCACGGCTGGAAATATCACCATTGCACAAGCAATACTTTCTGACATATCAAAGGATAGCAAGGAGAGAGCAAAATATTATGGCATATTTGGTATGATGTTTGGTATGGCTATGATTGTCGGTCCATTGCTTGGAGGTTTTCTGATTCGTTTTGGTTTCCCAGTTCCATTTCTGGTTTCAGGAATTTTCTCTATTCTAAATGCTCTTCTTATCTATTTTACTCTCCCTGAAACACATACGAATCGAAGTGAAAGTCAGGAAAAGATGGATAAATTTGCCGTTTTTAATGCTCTCTTTCACGACAAAATCGCGATGTATCTCTGGCTCTTTTTTATCATAGGTCTCGGTGCTGGAGTATACCGACATTCGTTTGGCCTCTATATGGATGCGTTTTATCACATGGATGAGACGCATATAGGATATATCCTCGCTTTTGTTGGAGTCTTTATGGCATTTTGCCAAGGATATTTACTTAATAATTTCTGGCTCAAAAAATTCACTCCTCGTCAGATACTTGCGACGAGCCTCACCGCTTCGAGCATACTTTTTACGCTGGTTGCTTTCTATGATCAGACTCCTTCTCCTCAAGTATATGTATGGCTCGTTGCTGAAATCTGTATGGTCTTCTTTACTATAGTCATGTGGCCTGTGATGCAGTCAGAAGGAATGCAACATGCCAACCCAAACAAGCGTTGAGAAGTGACGGGATACTTTAGCTCTCTCGGAAGTCTCACTGCTATTATCTGACCTCTTGTCGGAGCGTGGCTCATTGGTCAGCATATATCACCGCTCTGGTCTGCTGCTCTTGCAAGTATCCTGAGCCTTGGCTGGTTTATTTTTTACAGAGACCGATTCTAGATTGTGAGCATTGTTCGGAGTTTTTGTTCGAATTGTGTGAGACTAAAATCCGCTCCTCTCTGGACACAGGCAGGGGATATATCACCAAATGTGTCTATCTTTTTTACAGCTTCTTGTATATCTTCTGGACTGCAACGAGGATTGATGAGGATGCCAGTTTTGCCATCGATAATACTCTCACGCAGACCACCGTCGTTGACTCCTATAACAGGGGTTCCACAAGCCATAGATTCCACAGGACTCATACCGAAATCTTCATCTACAGGGACGTAGATAGTGGCTTTTGCACCGCGAATAAGATCACGAAGTTCTGTGTCGGAAGGGGATTCACGCATACTGATATTTGGAGAGTTTTCTACCATAGATTGTATCCGTGCTTTTTCTGGGTCATTTTTCCCGTAGGTGATGATGAGTTTTTCTCCAGGCATTCCCTGAAATGCTGTGACGATTCTATCAACTCGTTTTATCGAAGAAAGTCTTGCAAAAGACAGGAAATAGCCCCGTTCTGGTATACTTCCTGGGTTAAAAAAACTAGTATCAACAGGAGGGTAGAGGATATCTGCATCACGACCGGTAAAGGTTTTAATACGTGCTTGTGTATTTTTGGAATTGGTAATGAGTTTCTCGATGAGTCCTAAGTCTCGGAGATATGCACGCTTGAAAATAGCAGTCATCACTTGGTAGACATGGAGCATGATTTTTGGAACTTTTCGCTCATATTCTTCTTTCTGATCGAAGAGATAGCGAGGTATGGTATGGCAATAGTAGAGTATTTTTTTGTCTCGAAAATGGTGGACTGCTGAGAGACAATCACCGCTGAGGATAATAGTATCATAGTCTTTTGCGAGTTTCCGGGCATTCACAGCAAAAGCCCACTTGAGACCGAAGTGTCTGAGTCCATTTTTACAGATAAATGCTACTTTTTTCGGCATCCATCGGAATTCATGAAGAAACATCTGAGGCATGAGTGGAATCATGGCTCAAGTGAAGCCTTGTTCACGGAGATTGTAGCT
>CALETF010000040.1 GCA_937920005.1 uncultured Candidatus Altimarinota bacterium | reverse complement strand
ATCAATCCCAATTATACCAGTATCATTTTCACTTGGAACAGCTATTCCAGATCTCAATGCTGTTGCAATAGCAGATGGTCTCTCAAAAAATGGGACCTACCACTCTCGTATCGTAGAACTTATACCTCTCACTCAGAGCATATAATAGAAACAAGAATTAAAAAAACCTCCAGAATTCTGGAGGTTTTTTAGAGGTAAGGTATTATTTCTTCATGCCTTTTGGCTGATAGAGGTTACGACCGACACGTTCAAAAATCTTTTTATTCTGGAGATTCATGTAGATAGTATTTGATTTTACGATACGAGTTTTGAGCACTTCAGCAGTGATATCATCAGAGCTCATAGGTTTCTTAATCTGATTAAAGATTTCGAGGATAACATCCTGAACTGTACCAGAAGTGTAACCCCATGCTTTGAGAGCATAGATACCGCGACCAATAAGCACAAATTCAGTATTGCGAATAAGTTCGTTGTGAACTGTATTTACTTTTACTCGTGTATTGAAATGTCCAGAAATAGAGTTTGCAAGTTCCAAGAAATGAAGTGGTTTGTTTGTTTTCTTGAAAATGTAGATTGCTTTATCTTTGAGTGTTTTTGGATTGAGGATATGCCATGAAGCAAGACCGATCATGATTTTCTCACCCTTAACAACATCCAAAAATACATCCATAACAGCATCAACGAGAGCTGTGTTGAGGAATGCAAATTGTGGTTTATGTGTTTCGAGAATCTTCTCATAAAGAGCAGCTTGTTCCATAACATCTCGACGCTTCTTGAGGATTTTTACAGCCTCAGAATGAACTGCCTCAATAGATTTTCGAGTGATTTGTGGTTCGTGGAAGTATGTCACAGTATTGAGACGTGGTTTGCTTTTTTGCATATCAAAATCAGCCTGGAGGATGACTTCCATCATACCTTTGTTGATAGAACCAGCCATACCAAGCTCTTTGATAAGAGCAGAGACGAGAGCATCTCGTGACATGATACCACTGTGTTCGTGGAGAATACGAGCAGCCATTGCCTGTATATCAGCCAATGGTGTACTCTTGATCATGCTTCCAATACTCTTTACCCCTTTATCTTCTATTTGTCGTACTCGCTCACGTGTTATACCATAATTGTCGCCGATTTCTTGAAGTGTTTCTTTGTGTCCGTAGAGACCTATACGATGCGTAATAACATATGATTCCTTATCACTGAGTTGAGACAAAAGTGACTCAAACGCAGATTGGATATTTGAAGCAGTAATAGCGACCATAAATTTGGAAGGAAGAATTAAAATCGTTCCCTATGTATATACGAATTTTTGTACGGAAGTCAAAGGGAAATCGAACTCTATTTTAGCTCTTGAGGAGGTAGGACCACTTTTCGCTATTTTGAAGAGCATCAGTGGCAGCAGCCTCCTGAGCGAGCTTTTTATTTGTCCCAATACCTGTGCCAATAGTCACGCCTGATATAGAAGCTGATATTGTGAATACTTTTTCATGATCTTTTCCTTCTTCATTCAGGACTGTATAGTCAGGAGTGATTTTGATATGTTGTTGTATCGTTTCTTGGAGTCGAGATTTTGGATCTTTTGTCTCTGTTTTGACACGCTCAGAAGAAAAAACGATATTTTTTACTACAGCGTGTACCGCTTCAAAACCTTGATCGACATAGAGCGCGCCGAGGATAGCCTCAAACATATCAGCAAGGATATTTTGATTTTTTGCACCTCCAGCATTTCGCTCACCTTGTGACATGAGGATAATAGAATCAAGACCATAATCAAGCGCTATAGCTGCGAGGTGTGTACCACGTACATAGCTACTTCTGAGGTCCGTCATCCACCCCTCTTCCCGGTCAGGAAAAGCATGGAAAATAAGATGTGTCATGGAGAGCTCTAGAGCGGCATCTCAGAGGAACTCGAGTCGCTCATTGTGAGCTGTTATTTCTTTTGGTGATTCATTCAGAAATGACCGATGAATACAGGCAGTTTGATAGAGTGATATATCTCTCGGTATGATACCGAGTTTCGCGAGTACTTCAGGAATCTGAGCAAAGATTTCTACCATTTATACTTCATGAAAAAAAGAATATTGGAGTGGTGTACGGGTATTCCATGTCTTAATTATTTCCTCTCTTCGAGCTATCACGGTATTGAGTATACCGTTGATGAGATTTTTGCCAGCGTCATCAGAATAACGCTTCGCGAGCTCGATAGCCTCATCAACTGAGACTCGAACAGGCACATCATCTGGACACACGACGAGGGTCTCAGCCAAACAAATAAGAAGAATAAGAGCATTGATCGTCGGAAGCGTCTTGATGTCATATTTTGGCGCTGCTTCGTATACGACAGAGAGAAGTTTTCCCTCCTGAGCCAAGATAGCTTTTTCCAGCATTGATGCATATGTATCATCGATACGTTCTGGTTCGTCAAAAAATGATGCATCCTTAGGCGCAGAAATACCCGCGATAACGCGGGTATAGAGTGACTGGAGCAAAAATCGACGAGTACGAGAACGAGAGAAGGACATAGAGGAACAAGAAAATGAGTTGAGTGACAGAGCCACTAGACATCATTATTTCGCTCGAATAACCTTTCGTGGTTTCTTGGTAGCTTTTGGTTTTGCAGCAACAACCGTAAATGGTTTGTGTGTTACACCGATGATAGCACCACTCTCATCGCGGAGAAACGGAGTTCTCTCAAGGAGTTTTTTACCAGCGCGGATTTCCCAAGCAGACGTACGGATACGTGTTTTTGACTTGGATTTTTTCTTTTTAGGGGAGAAAGTCATAGTTTATTCTCAGAGAGTAAATGGAAGGAGAGCCATGATACGAGCCTTTTTGACAGCAGATGAGAGCATCTTTTGATATTTGAGGCTGACACCAGTATAGTAACGTGGTGTTATTTTACCATAGCGAGAGAGGTATTTCTTGAGTGTGTCCAC
>CALETF010000039.1 GCA_937920005.1 uncultured Candidatus Altimarinota bacterium | reverse complement strand
TGAAACTAGGCATCACGGCAAGATGGCAAAGAAAATAGATGAATGGTTCAAGTAAAAATAGATAAAATATTTGCAAAGAAATAAAAAGTAGGATAGAGTGAATATATGCCAGAAACTACGACTCAAACAGTCCAGAATCTCTTCCCATCAGTATCAGCTGATTCACCACTTGCTGGTTCCCCTCTTGCTGGAGGTCTTGCCGATGCAGCAAATATGTCTCAGGGTGAAAAAGATGCTATCATGCGTCAAATTCATCCCATATTTCTCACCACTCACGCAGAAGAAAAAGCCCCTGTACAACAAGGAAATTTTGATAAGTTTCTCTGATTTCTCAGACTTTGTTTAGAAGGATTACTCAAGCTCGTCGATATCGTCGTGGATGCGGCTATACAAATTGCTCGTCTCGTAGTATGGGTTGTAGCTATTGCTGGTGTACTTATCGTGGTCACACTTATGACCAACACAACAGATAAATTTATAGACCTCCTCAATAGCTCCATCTTCCCTATTATTGGTCTCGAAACAAAAATCCAAAAAGTGGGCCCAACAAATCCAGTTATTACACTTCCTGGACAAAATAATACTGCTCCTAAAAATCAAGAAGAACCAACAATAGACACAACGCCAACAAACCTCGAAAGTTCTGCCACAACACTACCAGAAACAGATACAACTGAAGATTCTAGCATTTCAGCTGCAGCAGAACAAGCACGACAAGAACTCATAAAAGCTCGACGAGCACGTGCCAATGCCGCAATTGAACCAATTGCAGAATAGCATTATTTAATAGACTTCTCTTGGTTTACTTCCATCAGCAGGTCATATTACCCCCATCTCTTCAAGTGCATCCATAACTCGAGCTGCCCGCGCATATCCGAGTTTTAATCGTCTTTGGAGGAGTGAAGTTGAAGCTTTACCACTCGAACGAACTACTTCTATTGCTTGTTGGATAATAAAGTCATCATTTTCATCAGCGCTTCCATCACCGTTGATGTCACCTGGTCATTCGTGTTTCTGACCTTCTACTATGGTCATATCATACATGTTTGCAGCAGTATCAGCATCTGTGTGCATTTTGATAAAATGAATCACTGCCTCAACTTCCTCTGTTTTCACAAAAACACCCTGGACTCGCTCTGGCTCCATAACGCCACTTGGTGCGTAGAGCATATCTCATCGACCCAAGAGATCTTCTGCCCCCACACGATCAAGAATAGTTCGCGAATCCACCTGAGAAGCCACAGTAAAGGCTATTCTGCTCGGTATATTTGCCTTAATAAGGCCAGTAATAACATCAACTGATGGTCGCTGAGTTGCGACAATGAGATGCATCCCAACAGCGCGCGCCATTTGTGCTATACGAGCAATCGCATTTTCGACTTCTTTTTTATTACCACTCATCATGAGGTCAGCAAGCTCATCTATCACGATAACTATTGCTGGCATTTTTTCTTCCTTTCCCACCTTGGCATTATACTCAGCGAGATTACGCGTCCGAGCTTCTGTGAGGAGGTCATATCGACGAATCATCTCCGCTACACACCACTTGAGAGCATTGAGAGCTTTGTCAGGGTGGTTGATTACTGGTGCAAGAAGATGCGGAATGCCATTATAGACTCCGAGTTCAACTCGTTTTGGATCTACCATAATCATGCGGAGCTCTGCTGGTGAGTTTCGGAGAAGAAGTGATATCAAAAAACCATTCATACCAACTGATTTACCAGAGCCAGTTTGCCCCGCTATCAGAAGATGTGGCATATCCTTCATATCACAGACGACAGGATCCCCGGCTATGCCAGATCCAACACACATTGCGAGCTTGGAAGTATGTTTTGTAAACTGAGGACTTTCAACGATTTCTCGGAGGCTCACTACGTCTCGACGATCATTTGGTACTTCTATCCCCACCAAACCGAGACCAGGGATTGGAGCTTGTATACGAATATTTTTTGCCTTAAGCGCAAGGGTAAGGTCTTTTTTGAGTGCTTCAATTTTATTGAGCTTCACACCCTCACTTGGGCGTAATCGATATTGTGTCACTGTCGGTCAAACTTCAAATCAAGCCATAGAAACCTCTATACCAAACTGGAGCAATGTACGCTCAATAATAGCAGATTGGAGTTCAATTTCTTCTCGTGTGAGTGGTTTCCCTTTTGGATGATGCATCAAAAGATCGCTTCTTGGATATTGCCAAGAGCCTTGGAAAGGCTTAATGTCTCCATGTTTATCAGTAGAAACATTTTTAGTAATAATGGGAACAGATCGTGTACTAGCTCCTGTTTTTGCGAGTACACTTTGATTTACGAGAGGTTTTGATTCGAGGAGAGAACCTCTTGTTCTCAATTTCTCAAAAAAGCTTGGCTCATTATTGTCTGGATGAGTATCGAGAGGTTTTTTTCAGGAGAGTTTTTCGATTTTACTTTCGAGCTCTTCGTTACGGCTTCGTAACCTCTTTTCTTCTTTTGGTGAGAGTTGTTTCTTTTCTTCCTGTCGTTCACGGATGGAGTCAGAGAAAGTATTGAGCATCTCTATTTGTTTCCTGTAGGCATATCAACCTGCCTCACCAAACTGAGAAAGGATTTTCCTATAAGAAACGTGAAAAAGAAGGTAAAGAGAAAAAAGCAAAAAACCGAATAACAGAGTAAGGGCTGGGATTTTATCAAACCAAGTTATGAGCGGAACATGGAT
This sequence comes from uncultured Candidatus Altimarinota bacterium, assembly GCA_937920005.1. Taxonomy (GTDB): domain Bacteria; phylum Patescibacteriota; class Gracilibacteria; order BD1-5; family JAGOOR01; genus JAGOOR01. The sequence continues at coordinate 462 of CALETF010000039.1, read as the reverse complement.
ATCAAAAAAGAAGTTTCTTCCTCCGTCAAAATAGCTCCAAAGAGAAACACTGGAAATCCAGAAAAAGAGGAGTCAGAGACCTCTTCGCATATCAAATGCACTTTTCCCAAAAACCATATGAGCACCAACGAGACATGCTATAGGTGAGAAAAACCATCGAAAATATGGTCAAAAAAGAGGAGATAAGGCTTGTTCGAGGTATTTTTTCTGTGCAAAAAACACCAAAATAGCAGCAAATATGAGGAGAAATCATACTGCCATAGTTTGTGTTGTTTTTGAGAGTCAGAGAGCGTTTTTTCTGCGTGCCATAAAAGAAAAGGAATGTTTTTAGTATATCCAAAAAAAATGTTTTTCTAGTTCCCCTCCTTGTCTCATGAAAAAAGGAGGTATAATCAGAGTACTTATTTTTTTACCCAATACGTATGTACTCACTCAATAGAAGATCGGAAGAGCACACGTCTG
>CALETF010000038.1 GCA_937920005.1 uncultured Candidatus Altimarinota bacterium | reverse complement strand
AAGATTCCGCCACACCATGAGACACTTCCGTATCTCAAACAATGACTGCCTCTCGAAGAAATCGCCGAGATTCGCAGCCTCAAAATATCGACGATATTTACCCACCTCGAGAAACTCTTGGGCGAAGAAAAAACTATCAACCTCGATCCCTACAAACCCGAGGACTATCAGCGAATGAAAAATATCCACGATGCGTTCGTGGATGTCGGCTCACTCCAGCTCGCTCCTGTCCGTCAGTACCTCTTTGAAACCTACGAAGAAGAATATACGTTTGATGAACTTCGCATTGCGCGACTCTTTTTATCGGGAGAAGATAAGATGGCGATAGAACAATAATTAATCCATAAACCTGAGAGGAATGTGGAGATTTTTGATTTCAGAGAGACGATAGTCGAGCATCTTTTTACCAACAAAAATCGCAGTAACTCGTGAATGAGGATCATCAGCGAGCTCTGTGATATTATTTTGCAGGAGTCATTTTCGAGAGACAAAATAACACTGTATGTCAGGGTGGTCTTTCTCAATGGATGCAAATTTCTTGAGAGCAGCATCATGTACTTTTTTCTCTTCTTGTTCTGAATATTTATTTTCGAGACAGAGGAGGACGATGATGTTGCGAATTTGATGATTTTTAGACCAGTCAACCACTGTATCTATTCTATCTAAAAAAGTATATCCTCGAGTAGCCAACATCACACTCGATGTTTCTGATATTTTCTCAGGATCGAGACTATCTTCGTCGGCCATGATTTCGGCGACTCAGAGTTTTTTTGCGACATAAGGAGTGAGCATTGGCTCTATGATGAGGGAGAGGAGAATCACCCACATACCTATCTCGAGCATACCATTTCAGAGGAATTGAGCGAGTGCTGGAGAGTTAGTCATCTGTGATTGGAGTGTGACGAGGAGAACCGCAGGAATAGCTCCAGTTTCACGAACAAACGAGATAAAGAGGAGTTCCTGGACGGTCATCTTTTGTTTCCCTCATACAAACATATAGGCACCGAGAGACGCAAATACAGTAATTGGTCTGAGTACAAACATAAAGATAAGTGCTACTGCTATACCTATTCCAGCATACTCGAGCAGTGCCCCGATATCTATGAGTGCACCCAAGAGTATGAAAATCATAGGCTTCATGTATCACTCAACCAGCTGATTGAAGAAGTGTTCAGAGTTACGAATCTTGTGATGAACGGTGAAGAGGAGACCAACAATAAAAGCAGCGAGATAGCCACTCCCATGAAAGGCCAGAGCAAGAGCGAATATCATGAGTGGCACAAAGAGAAAAAATGCCGAATCAACTTCGAATTCTTCGTCATGATGATGCTTGAATTTTACCAAAACGTTGAGCATGTAATACCCCAGGATACCAAATAATACTCCGAAGAGCAGCTCTTTTCCGAGCATGATAAGTGTCTCTTTTGAGGCAATTTCTGCGTAGTATGCCGGTATTGTATCTATGGTGATACCGTTTTTGACAGCGAGAGTAACAATTGATAAAAATGCGAGCGTCAAGAGAGTTCCTGTTACATCTGTGAGAGCGCTTTCTGAGACGACGATATCTTTTGTGTCTTTATTTTTGAAACGAAGGATTTTGAGGACGGGGACGATAGCGGCTGGATCAGTCGAGGCGAGTATGGCTCCGAGGAGGACGCCAGTCCCTACGGTAATCGTGGTGTTGAGTGCAGCACCTGTACCAACAGTGACATAGGCAAACAAAAATGCTGTGAGCAGAAGTCCAGGGAAAGAGAGGAGTGCAATCTTTGGAAATAATCGCTTGAAGCTCGCAAAAGGGGTTTCCAAACCACCACCAAAGAGGATGAGAGTGGCACCGATTGCGACGAGTACATTGAGTATATTTCCATTCTGTGCGACGAGAATAGTTTCAAGAAATGGTTTTGCTGCAACACCTAAGAATATAGCGATAACAAAAGATGGTATGTGTATATTTTTTGCGAGATAGAATGAATAAAACCCGAGGATAAAAATCAATCCTACCTCAAAAAATGAGAGAATAAGAGGCAGATTATCTCCGCTATGTGTCGCAACAAAGTGATGAGCCAGGTCTGCAAAACCAGAGTAAGATATGCCTGCTATGAGACAAAGTATGGCTATGAATATGCCATAATATGATGATTTGTTTTGGAACATAGAAAAAATGATTGTGTATCCTATGTGAAAAAAAGTTTTTTCAAGAGATAAAAGTATTAGTTTTTTGAGAGACTTGTTTTTTCATAAAAATCACGAACATGTCGTCATGCCGTACGAGAATATCTACATCCAAAAAGTCGCTGAACATCCTCATATTTATTCTGATGAGGAGTTGATGCGTGCAAAAAAAGGGAAGTGGAAAGAGTTTTTCTGAAAAGAGAAACTCATGCTTGAAATAGGGACAGGTATGGGAAATTTTTTTAGCAATTACGCAGCGAATAGGCCAGAAATGGGATGCGTCGGAATAGAGCTCAAATTCAAACGCCTCATTCGTACCTACGAAAAATGCGCTAGAAAGGATCGATCTGATGTCATCCTCCTCAAAGTGTTTGGGCAGAAAATACCAGAGATATTTGCAGAAGGCGAAGTAGATGAATTGTATTTGTTATTCTCTGATCCCTGGCCAAAAAAAGGACACCACAAAAATCGTGTGATTCAGGATGATTTTCTCCGAGATGCTGCTTCGATTCTTGCCTCTGATGGAATCTTTCTCATAAAAACTGACGAAGCCTCGTATGCAGAGTGGATAGATGAACACCTTACACGATGTCCGTATTTCACCTATGAGAAAAATGATAATGAGGACCCTGATAAGAAGCTCACCCCAGAAACAGCAACAGAGTTTGAGACGATGGGGCGCCGAGAGGGGAGTAAGATAGTGAGTTTTTTGTGTCGAAAAAAATAGATATTATTTTTTATTTGCTATTATTTTAGAAATTTATAAAATACTAATATGGTGAATGTGAAAACACTTCAGAAAAAACTCTTCTCCAATAGTGATGAACTACGTGGAGGAGCAGAAGTGTTTGATATTCTCGGAAATGAATGTCGTCTCGAGATGGTGCTCGCACTTATGGAAGCAGGGGAACTCTCTTCATGAGATATAGCACAAGTAACAAACTGTACACCCTCGGCTGTCTCTCAGGCACTGGCTATGATGAAGCGTACACGGATGGTGGAGACTCGTCGTGAATGGCTGAATATCTACTACTCACTGAATACTTCGCATCCTCTTATAAAAAAACTCCTCCCAATACTTTCTTCTCTTCTTCAATAATATGACGACCATTCTCCTTGTTTCATTTTTTTCGGGCATACTTACCGTACTTGCCCCGTGCGTACTTCCTTTACTCCCGGTTATTCTCTGAGGTGGTCTCGCAGGGAAAAGTAAAAAACGTCCCTATATTATCATCGCTTCACTTATTGTCTCACTTCTTCTCTTCACACTCCTTCTCAAGGCTTCAACTGTGCTTATAAGTGTGGATCCGGCTTTTTGGGAATATGTGTCAGGTGGTCTTTTGGTATTATTTTCTGTGACGCTTATTTTCCCAAAAATATGGGTATGGCTCATGGATAAAACAGGCATAGAGCGACTTTCTCAAAACTCTCTTGAAGCCGCGAGTCATCGTGAATGAATCTGGTGACCTATTGCCCTAGGCGCTGCACTTGGTCCAGTGTTTTCGAGCTGTAATCCGACCTACACCGTTCTCCTTGCAACCATTCTTCCTGTCAGTTTTGCAACTGGTATCATCGGTCTTCTCGCTTATTTTGCAGGTCTTGGGATTATCCTCCTTCTCATCGTCCATTTCGGAAGAAGTATCATCGGTCGGTTTGCTTTTTTTAGTAATCCATACGGCTTCTTCCGTCGGATTCTCTGAGTTATCATACTTATCGTCGGGCTATTGGTGATGACATGATATATCAAAAAAGTAGAAGCCTATATCATCGAAAAAAATATCTTCATTAACACGCTTGCTCTCGATAACACCCTCAATGATATTGTGCTCAAAAATCACAATAACAAAAACAATATGTGTATGAATGGAAAATGTGATGAAGGCAAGGATGGATGAGTGATGATGGACGTGGCGAAAGCTCCAGAATTAACAGGCATTGCCGCATGGATCAATTCAGGTCCTCTCACGATGGAATCCCTCAGAGACAAAGTGGTACTTGTCGATTTCTGGACGTATTCATGTATTAACTGTATTCGTACGCAGCCATATCTCAATGCATGGTATGATAAATATGAGAAAGATGGACTTGTTATCATCGGTGTTCATGCCCCAGAATTTGCTTTTGAAAAAATAGAAAACAATGTTCGAGAGGCATCACAGAAAGCAGGTATAAAATATCCAATAGCACTCGATAACGATTTCCAAACTTGGAATGCATACTCCAATCGTTATTGGCCTGCTAAGTATCTCATCGATCAAAATGGCAATATCGTCTACAAGCACTTCTGAGAAGGGAAATACGCTGAAACAGAACAAAAAATCCAGGAACTCCTCGGAGCAAAAAAAGAACTCGAGAAAGAAGTAGAAAAATCATGACTCAAAAAATCTCCAGAAACGTATCTCGGTTCTTTGAGATCGAAAGAATGAACTTTTCAGCTTCAATGAAATTGGTTTATTGACCAGGAATATATCGAGTCAGTAAAGGGGAGTGAAAGATTAATTCTTCCATTCTCTGCTAAGAAAGTTTTCTTGGTTGTTTCTTCTGATTCTGGGAAAGACGGAGCACTTTCT
>CALETF010000037.1 GCA_937920005.1 uncultured Candidatus Altimarinota bacterium | reverse complement strand
TTTTATTCTCTCTAGATACGTTGTCTCATCGAGATCCTTATGGAGGCGTTCAGCATATTTAGTAATGGCAAGCATCCACTGTTCCTTTTCTCTTTTTTCTGCAATAGCCCCACATCGGTCACATGCTCCATCAACCACTTCTTCATTTGCAAGAACGCACTTATCTTTTGGACACCAATTCACGAGCATTTTCTTCTTGTATGCAAGACCATTTTCGTAGAGCTTAATAAAGATCCATTGACTCCATTTGTAAAAAAGAGGATCAGTTGTATCAACCTCACGGTCAAAGTCAAAAGAAAATCCACAGGCCTTTAGTTGATTTCTAAAGGTAGCAATATTTTCTCGAGTGGTAATACTTGGATGGACCCCAGTTTTAATTGCGTAGTTTTCAGCAGGAAGACCAAACGCATCCCATCCCATCGGATGGAGAACATGGAATCATTTTGCATGTTTGTAGCGAGCGATGATATCTGTTGCTGTATATCCCTTTGGATGGCCGACGTGAAGGCCCGCACCACTCGGATAGGGGAACATATCCAGTGCATAAAATTTTGGCTTGTGATTATTTTCGATTTCCGGATTGAGACAAGCAAACGTGTCATGTTCTGACCAATATTTTTGCCATTTTGATTCGATGTCTGAGTGATTGTACATAAACCGCTGTTATTGAGAGGGAATAATTAGGTGAATTATATGCATTTTTTCTTTTGTGGAAGAGAAAATATAAAAAAATCTCTCCTTTTTACAGGAGAGATTTTGAGAGCAGGAAGTTATTGTACTTCAGCTTTTATATCAGTTTTTTGTTCGATTCGCATCATAGCGTCTCGAGCTTCCTCCATCTGCTCTTGAAGTTCTGGATTCTTTTTGATTTCTTCCATCATTCTTTCTTGGGCTTTATCCATGATACCATATTGCTTCTCAAGTCCTACCATAGCCCGAGCAGCACTCGCAGCTGTGAGACCTCCTCCAATAATGAGGGCAACAATAGCGCCTACACCAAGTACCCATGCAGGTGTCGTAGACTTTTTATGAGCTTTGAGACCGAGATAAGGTATCATCACGATAGAGAAGAAAAAGAGCAGGAGCATTGTCCCAATATCTCACCCAACACGTTTTGAGAGGTGATAAAATACAAATAGAATAGATCCCACGACAACAAGTCCTCCTATAACTGGTACAAATTGTCCAAAGAGAATGCCTGCAATCCACCATGGAGATTGGCCAGAAACAGCGACAAGAGGATAAATCTGAGCCACAGGAATCCATGACCAGGCTGGATGAAGTTTTGGAGCGTATTTTTTCGCGAGTAAATATGTACCATATGAAGTCGCGACATAAGACAGTATCAATCCTAAAAATGCAATAAATCATCCTACGCCAGCAGCCATGATAGCGGCAGGGCCAACACTACGGATGACATCTTCGGCTCCACCAGCAAAGGCTGTTGTACCGAGAGAGAGTACCAACGTTCCAAGAAATAACTTCTTCATAAGGAAAGTAAGGAAATAAGTAGGTATAGTCTAGTATTCCTCATCAGCATAACAACAAAAACCTCTTGATAGAGATGCTTTTATCATTCTAAAAATGAGTTATGATTATTTTTGAATAATAGATCACTCAAAAGTACTTTCTGAAAGCTGAGTAAGAGAGGAGAGGGTGTTGATGTGGCAGACTCCTATTTTGAGCTCATGATCACGTGCGAGAGCTATAGAGGCCTGATCCATAATGCGGAGATTTTTGGTCAGTACATCACTGTATGTTACTGTTGAGAGCTTTGTGGCGGTCGGATCTTTTTTTGGATCAGCGGAGTAGATACCGTCGACGCTTGTGCACTTAATCATCATCTCACAAGAAAGCTCGAGAGAACGGAGTACCGAAGCTGTATCAGTTGAGAAATATGGATGACCAGTTCCTCCAGAGAGAAAGACGATATTTCCTGTATCGAGAGAGTTTTTTACTTTTTTTGCATCAAATATTTCACCAATTCCAGAGAGGTCTCGAGCCGTATAAACAACTGTTTTACTTCCCATCTTTTCAATAATGTCAGCGAGCATGAGAGCATTCATAGTTGTAGCGAGCATACCAACTTCGTGACCGACAGTTGGAGATATGCCATTTTTTGCAAACTCGGCACCGCGACAGATATTTCACCCACCGCAGACGATAGCTATCTGATGTGTTTTTTGGAGTTCTCGTATTTCTTTTCAGATTTTCTGGAGATATTCAAAGTCATAATTATTGCCTGTTTGATTTGAGAGTGCTTCTCATGATATTTTGATAAGTATTCGCATAATATTGTTTAATGAAGTGAATTGATTACACTGCAGAGAGTATAGATAAAATATTCTTCTTGCAATGACTATTTTTAGCTTTGAATTCTGGTGAATTACGATAGCTCCAACCTGGTATGGACTCATGTATGCGGTGAGTTTTTTGATAGCACTTGTATTAATGCAAAAACAATTCTCAGAAAAACAAACAGACACTCTCTTTTTTGCGACCATTCTCGGAGTGATATTGGGTGGTAGATTTGGTTATGTCCTCTTCTATAATCTCGGATATTACATAGAAAATCCTGTAGAAATATTCATGCCATGGAAAGGTGGCATGTCATTTCATGGGTGAGCGCTCGGAGTTATCATCGCGTGGTATATTGCTTCGCAGAAAATCAAAAAATCATTTCTGAATGTCTCAGACAAACTCGTCTGGATAGTGCCAATTGGTCTCTTTTTCTGACGCATAGGAAACTATATCAATGGTGAACTTATGGGTTTACCTGGATACAAGGGATTACTTGCTCGGCATATCAATGGTATGAGCTATTTCCCAACTCCACTCCTCGAAGCTTTCCTCGAATGAATACTATTATTTTGTCTCCTCTTCTGGAAAAGAAAAAGAATAGACTATCCTGGACAACTCGGTGTCTGGTTTCTCGGAGGATATGGAGCGATGAGATTCGTGGCAGAATTTTTCCGTACGCCAGATATTCAAATCGGTTATTTATTCTGATGATGGATGACACTTGGTCATATATTCTCAATCTGTATGGTTATTATAGCATTCATCCTCCACACATTTCTCAAACAAAAACAGTAAATTGACAGTATAAATTATATATGTTATAGTATACATATATGATTCGTTTCTTAGCTCTCTTTGCGACACTTTTTATCTCTACATCATTTGCTCTTGTAGAAACAGGAACAAGTAAAAAACAAGTACCGACCGATGCACACCTCGATCATCCAGATCATGTCCCGCATAATCACGGAGGCAAAGATCCTATTAAAAAAGTAACACAGGACGAGCTCATTTTTCCTCGAAAAAAGAAGAAAAAACTCGGACTCGTCATGGCCTAATTATTCATGGTGGTATTTCCCACCAGAGAGGATATTGAGACTTCGATAGAGTTGTTCGACGAGCATGAGGACGGCGAGTCAGTGGGGGAGAGTCCAATCCGTGAAACTGAGGACGTAATTTACATGCGGTTTCATTAAACTCGTATCCAGTCCATAGGCACCACCGATAACAAAGATGACACTCTTATGTTGTTGCATTTTTTGGCTCAGCCAGACACTCATCGCTTTTGTATCGCCGAGACTTTTCCCGAGGACATCACAAAAGATGACAAAACTGTCAGAATATCTTTTGAGTTCTTCGATGACATCCTGGGTATCGAGTTTCCGAATCGTCTCTGTCTCACCTGATTTATGAGGTTTTAAGAGGACTATTTCGAGTTCTTTTTGGAGGCGTTTTTCATATTTAGAAATCGGTTTTTCGAAGTGATGCCAAGAATCTGCGACCGTGAGGAGGATGAGTTTTTTCATGAGAAAATGATACGTTCTTTTGAGAAAATAACAAACATCTCTATAATCACCACATGGCTATCAAAGACACTTCAAAAGACATCCACAAACGACTCATAGAACCTGTGACCACGACAGAAGATAGTGGGGAAGAATCTCTCCGTCCGAAAAAGCTCTCAGAATACATCGGACAGACGATGATAAAAAAACACCTCCAGGTCGCACTCGATTCTGCAAAAGTCCGAAATACCAACGTCGAACATATCCTCTTTTACGGGCCTCCAGGACTTGGTAAAACGACCCTCGCCATGCTCGTCGCTGCTGAAACTGGTGCAAGTCTCCGTCATACTTCTGGGCCTGCTATCGATAAACCAGCAGACATGCTCTCCGTCCTCACGAGTCTCCAGGCGGGTGATGTCCTCTTTATCGACGAAATCCACCGACTCAAACCTGTAATAGAAGAAATCCTCTACTCTGCGATGGAAGATTATCAAGTCGATATCATGGTCGGCACTGGCCCTGGTGCGACATCGGTCAAGATGGATCTCCCAAAGTTTACGCTTATCGGTGCGACCACTCGTCTCTCGTCCCTCAGTCATCCACTCCGTGATAGATTCGGAAATGTGTGGAAGATGGATCTCTACGAAGATGCTGATCTGGCAAAAATCGTCGAAAGAACTGCAAAAATCCTCGGAGTCGAACTTGGAAATGATGAAGCACATGAAGTCGCAAAACGCAGTCGTGGAACACCCCGTATCGCCAATCGTCTCACAAAAATCGTCCGTGATTATCACACACTCGGTAAGCTCTCAGACCTGAAAACCCTCTTCGCAGAAATTCATATCGATGAATATGGTCTCGACGATATCGACCGACAAATCCTGAAACTTCTCTGAGAAAATGGAAACAATCCTCTCGGTATCAATACGCTCTCTGCAATGGTAGGGGAGGAGGCAGCGACTATCGAAGATGTCATCGAACCATTCTTGATAAAAATAGGACTCATCGAGAGAACACCAAGGGGGAGAGTGATTACAATGAAGGGGAGAGGGTATTCAAAAATATAGATATGTCTATTCGTCCTTACTGAGAGAATATTTGGTTCTCGCCCAACTATATAATTAGAGAGTGGGAAAATATAGAAAGAAACTTTTCAGACGACAAAAACAAAGTTAAAAGAGTACGGGAGGCATGGATTTGTGCAGTTGGGATGCTTTGTCATTCAAAAATTGAACCTGCAGAATGGTGGATTCAAATTCCTCAAAATGACCCTCCAGATGTTTTAGCAATGAAAATAGTTTCCCACATAAAATGATTAGGTAACACTATGGAGCAACTATATATTGAGGTATTTGAAATAAGTCAGCACGATGACGAAAGAATTGAAGAATCAATTGAAAGAAAACTCTGAAAAAAAGACTATTCATGAATGACCATAATTGCATTTGTCAGAAGAGAATCAATTTTTTCTCATGAAGAAATCGCAGACTATATTCAAAAATTAAAGCCGAAAGCTCTTGCCATTTTTCTACTAGTAAACGAGCAAGCAAATGGTACGAATTTTAGTTTTATTAGTATTTTCCCTCAAGTTTTAAAGTATCAATGTGACTGGGGCTTAATGTGTAAAATGACAAATCAAAATGATTTTATAACTGTATCAAGAAGTACAAAAATTCCAGAATTTACTACTGTTCAAACTACAGACATTATGACTTTAATTCCTTAATAATAAGGTTTTTATTTCTTCTCTAAAATCGCCACAAAGAACCCTTCCATCATAGTGCTTGGATACCAACGGTTCATATTGTCCTCAAGGGTATAGTCAGGCGCGATAGGCGAGGGGAGAAGAGTGAATTCTGGATGCGTTTTTAGGAATTTCTGGACGACGTCTTCATTTTCACGGCGAGAGATAGAACAGGTTGAGTAGACGATTTTCCCACCGTCGACGAGCATCTTGCGAGCTTGTTCAAGCATCTCAAGTTGAATAGTCGATTTTGAGTGAGATTTTTCTCCACTGTACCATTTGTAGGTTCTATCATCGCTGAGATTGATACGTCCATCAGAGCTACAGGGGACGTCGAGGAGGATGCGATCAAACATCTTTACTCCTTTGTTGCCTTTCTCATCTTTGCTGTAATAAGAGACTACTTCTGTAGCATCGATTTTGACGACTTCGACACAGTCTTCTACTCCTTGAGCCTTGATAGTATGGACGAGTTTTTCGAGTCGGACACCGAATTTTTCGAGAGCGACGATAGAGCATTTACAGTGAAGCATGCTCGCCATTTGTGTTGTTTTTGAGCCTGGAGCAGCTGCCATATCGAGGATTTTCTGACCTGGTTCGAGCTCGAGACAGAGAGCGGGTATCATACTTGAGAGACTCTGGACATAGATTTTACCGGTTTTATACATCTCAAGACCTCGAAGAGCGTACTCGTGTTCTTTGTCGAGATAAAAAGCCTCTTCCCATGAAGGCCAGACAGTGTAGGGGAGTGATGCCTTTTTGAGTTCTTCTATCACTTCAACGCGAGTACACTTGAGGTGATTCACACGAAAAGAGACAATACTACGAGGATGAGACCAGCCAGTAACGATTTTTTCTTGGTCAGCAGGAGAGATGTTTTCGAAAACACCGAGGAGATTTGATGGGAGGGAATTCATGCCAGCAGTATAGACGAAACCGCCAGAATCAAAATGTTCCTATATGTGAAACTTCTGATGTACCTCTCGGAGTTGTTTATTGGTGACATGTGTATAAACCTGTGTTGTCGCAATATTTTTGTGTCCAAGAAGCTCCTGGATAGAGCGGAGATCGGCACCATTTCAGAGCAGGGTAGTGGCGAAGGAGTGACGAAGGGTATGGGCAGAAACAGGTTTAACGATACCAGCCTTGAGCGCTCGTACTGATATCATCTTGGTCACGAGAAATCTATCAAATCTCACATCATCCGCTCCAACATCAACAGGGAAGTGCTTTCCATGCTTGAGAAAAAGAGGAGGGAAGTGGTCTTCCCTTTTTGCGAGATACGCTCAGATAGCCTCACAAGCCCATTCGGTGAGATAGACGACACGGACTTTGCGACCTTTACCGATGATAGCAAATTCACGAGTATCGAGATTTACATTTTTTATATCCAGCGCCGTGAGCTCTGAGACGCGGAGTCCAGTACTGTAAATCGTGAGAATAATAGCTCGATCACGGAGATCAGAGATATCGTCCGTACCAATATGCTTGACGATATCTTGGAGTTCTTCGGCTGTGAGAAACTCGACCTTCCGTTCTTGACTTTTTTGTAATTCTATGTCACTGAATTCGATACCAGTTGGAATATGGGTTTTCTTACAAAAATGCAAAAAAGCTCTGAGTGAAATCATGTATGCATTGACCGTTGTAATCGAAATATTTCCTTGTGCGAGTGACAATCGAAAATGA
>CALETF010000036.1 GCA_937920005.1 uncultured Candidatus Altimarinota bacterium | reverse complement strand
CTGAGAATTTGAATATCCAAAAGGCAGTGGAGATTGGTATACAGGTACTCATACTCCACTTATCACAAAAGAGCTCTTCCAACAAGCACGAGAGAAACTCAAAGTAGCTCCAAAAGGTATTTGGGGCAGAAAACATTTCTATTTCAGTAAGATATTCAAATGTGGATGTTGTGGATCAGGAATTACTGGAGAGGACAAGTTTAACAGGCAATGAAAACGGTTTGTGTATTACCGATGTAATAGACACGGCTGAAAGTGAACCTGTTATGAGAAATATGTCCGAGAAGAAGCGCTTATTGAGGGGCTTGTGAAACTCTGTGAGTCAATGACAAGCTTTAAGCCATTACTCGAAAAGAAACTCACAAAAGAAGTGGAGAAGATCAATGCGATGCAGACTATGATTCACTGAGAAAAAGCAAAGATCACAACCAAAGCAGAATATCTGAGTTTCATTTTTACAGGATGAAGTGATGCAGAGAAGGGCGAAGTTCTGAGGCAATTCTGAGAAAAAATGGTTTTGAAGGACAGGTTGCCTCAGATAGTGAAATAATGATTTATTTTGTGATTGAGAAACAATCCGAATACGTATAATCGATACATATCTTTTATTTAATTAAAAAGCATGGACAAGAATTTTATCCAGTTATTGTTAAAAAAACTCCGAGTATGAAATAGAAGATCCATTCACCTGAATGCTAATACTAAGTGAAAAAATTGAAGACCCGTTGCGGGGAAAGTTTCACTGAGCGAGATAAATACTGTTTTGCCCTGATTTAAAGAAAATTTTTTACATAATCTTACATCAAAAAAATCCTTTTCCATTACAATAAAATTAGGTAAAAAACCTTGAAAAAATGAGGACAACATGTCACTTGAGGAAATCGGTGATGTATCTATAGATAACAAAAAAGATAAGACAGAAAGTCTGAAATTTATAAAACAACAGGGCGATCTTGTTAAACAGCTCAATTATATTATTTCAAATGAGTATGATGAATTTCAGGAACATGGTGTAAAAAGCTTTAGCATCGGATATCCTCTACTTTGTAAGAAAATTAGAAATGAAGTAGGCGAGGAAAAACCAATTCTTTCGCCTCTTTTTATTTGGAGGCTTGAGCTGTCTAAAAATAGTTCTTCCAAAGATACATTTGACATAAAAAGAAATGAAGAAGAGTTTCTTGGAATTAATGAGATGTTAGGGTGATATTTGGCTTATAACGAATGATTTGAAATCCCATTATTATCAGAAGAAAATTTAGATGACTGAATCATTGATCAGACCGAAATAGAGACTTATATTAAAGATTTATTGTCTCGACTAGGTAACAACACGCCAGTACAGAGTTTTGATTCTGAAATACCAACAGATCCTGCAGAATATTTGAGAGAGCTTTGAAAAAGTGAAACAATTATTTGGAATGGTGTATTTGGGCTATTTCGTTCTAGTAAAGAACAGATTATCAAGGATATTGAGGCAATACCTGTTATGGGTTTGGATGAGAAAATCTGAGATGATAGTTTTGAGTATGAGCATAGCTTTGGAGGTGTGGCAACCGATCCTTCTCAACAGTTGATTTTGGAACAAATTGGCGAATCGGAGGGTATAATTATTCAGTGACCCCCGGGAACAGGTAAAAGTCACACCATAACAGCAATCATCGCCAACGCTCTGGATAATGATAAAAAATGTATGATTGTGTGTGAGAAACGAACAGCTTTAGATGTAATTAAAAATAACCTCACAGCATTATGATTAGATAAATTTTGTGTTGTTATTGAAGATGTACATAGTTCCAGAAAAGATGTTGTCGATTATGTTAGGAAGTTATGTGATGAAGGTGTGGAATGGAGCTATTTCACGAGTAACTTAAACTATTCTCAGCTTTTAAGTAAGGTAAAAAATGGCATTAAAGAAATAAAAAAATCTGATGAGATTCAAAAGAAAAAAATATTTTGAGATTTTAATTGGCAAAAATCCATTGGTTTGTATCTCAGGTGCTCTAAACAAGTGCAGAATGATAGCCAATTTGGTGCTATATCAGAGGCATTAGATCAGGTTGACGATAATTTTACGTATGAGAATTTTATTGAAACAAAGGATATAATTGGGCAAAGTGTTGATTTATATAGACCATGAATGGTAGATAGCGCTCTTTCTAAATTTAAAAAAACTCTTTTTGAGTGAAATTATCTCCAAACAAAAAAGAATGTAGAAGAAAACACTGACAAAATAAGATCAACCTTGAACTTATTGATCCAATACAACAAAGAAATATATAAAGCTTTTAGGTATACTCTCGATTCTACCAAGTGATTAACACAAAATGTAGAGAATTTTACACTTTATATAAATAAACTACAACAATATTCTGAACTAGTAACTAGCGTTACATGAAAGATTAGTACCAATAGCTCTATTGATGAATTGATTGTATGAATAAAGAAATTAGAGAAACTTCTATGAAGTTTCCTTATATCTGCTGAAAATAATACTGATTATGATTTGTGAGAAATTGAAGGCGTTTCTTTAGGTATTAATAAAAGTCTTGAGAATATTAAAACTAAATTCACACTAGCTAAAGAAGATCATGACTCAAGAATTTCTAGTATACAAAATATTCTAAATGAAATTCAATCTGTATCGGATTTTATAGATGAAAACATTTCAAAAAGTGGAAAATACTATGATCAAATCACTCTCTCAAATACCCTCAATATTCATATAAAATGAATATTTCTGAAGACTTACAAACAAATCATATTAGATAAAGAAGACACTGAGAAAAGGATAAGAGATTTGAGTATAAAAATGGCAAATGATGGATTTCAATTCGGGATGGAAAAGTTAACTGGTATTAATAGTAATAATGATAGAAATGTTTTTCTAAAGAAAATAACATAGACCTACTAAGCCTACTTAAGGCAAATCCAGAAGAATATGAAGTTACTAATCTAAATATCAACCTAAAATTATCAGATATTTTAGCTATCTATAATTCAGTCATAGAAAAAATAGATATTCTTGATACATATCTCAAAGATTTTGGGGTGGCAATAAAAAGATGATCTATATCTTTTGCCTGAGTTGAACTAATTTCTGATAAAATAGATAAGAAAATTGTAGAGATTACAAATCTTATGCCCATGTTGAGCTCTTACGTATCTTGGAATAAATTTTACTCCGAATTACCCACAAAAAATAAAAAAATTGTTAATGTTTTCTTGGAAATAGAAACTCCAGAAAAATGGCTATTGTACTATGAAGTTTGGTTTATTAAATCAGTATTAGAATCAGAATATAGCGATGATATAGTTGCCGATCAACAGAAAATAACGAAACTCAAATTATTACTCAAAGATTTAAACACAGAACAAATATTGAATATAAAGAAAAAATGGTTTCAGAGACAGTCTCATCATCTTCAGCATCCAGCTCAATTGAAATCACTCTATAATAAAAGATGATCGCCTGGAGAACGCAGAAATTCACTCAGAAAAATAATAAAGACTGATTTTGATCAATTCACTGATTTTTTTCCGATAGTTCTGGTAAGTCCTTCTGTTTGTGCTTCAATTATGCCAGCTAAAGAGTGAATATTTGATTTGGTATTATTTGATGAAGCAAGTCAATTAAGAATAGAAGAAACTGCTTGAGCATTTATAAGATGAAAACAGAAAATAGTATGTGGAGATGCTCAACAAATGCCTCCTTCTTCTTTCTTTGCAACGAGCGATCTCTATTTGGAAGGCTCAAATGATGACGAAGACGAAGAAAATGATGAAGATGATACTGTCTATAACAATACTGATAGAACTCTATCCCTTGCTTACAGCGAGTCTTTACTAGATTTTTCTGAGAAAAAATGATTTAGACCGCATATGTTAAAGATACATTACCGATCGGAACATCCTTATCTCATTGATTTTTCAAACAATGCTTTTTATAACTGACAACTTCATGCTATCCCAGAAAAATCTAATGAAAAGCCAATACGATTTTATGAAGTTTGAGGCGTATTTGATAAAGGCGAGAATGAGAAAGAAGCATTGAAAGTCATAGAAATCTTAAGAGAAATATTGGATGACAACTACATGAAAACATATTTTGATGGAAAAATGCCATCTATTGGTATTGCTACCTTCAATATGTACCAAAAGAAACTAATTGGAGAACTCATTAATGGAATAAAAACAACTGAACCTGATTCTGATTTTGTTCAAAAATTACTTCGATATGATGATACAACATGGTTTATAAAAAACCTAGATACAATCCAGTGAGATGAAAGAGATGTTATCATAATTAGTACAACTTTTTGAAAGAAAGCAGATGGAAAATTTATTCAAAACTATGGTCCGATCAACCAGGAGAAGGGTTATAGATTTTTGAACGTTATGATCACTCGTGCAAAAAAACAAATACATCTGGTTACATCTATACCCGATGCTCATTCAAATGTTACAGGTAATTTGGTGGGCTATAGTAATTATGAAGCTCAAATTAAGGCATACGGGTGACAGTCAAAATCTTGAGCATGATTATTGCATGCTTACATCACATATTGTAAAGCTGTAGAAAATAACGATGAAGATTTAAGACAACATGTCCTCAGAATTGTCTGATGAGGTCATGGTGGTAATAATCTCGGATTTGTTGAAGGGTGGCTAGAATCACCTTTCGAAGAAGAGGTGGCATCTTATTTATGAGATTTCATAGAACCATCAAGAATAAAACTACAGCATAAATTAGGATGATTCAGGGTAGATATAGTCTTGATTTCAAAAAAGACTCAAGAGCCCCTAATTGCAATTGAATGTGATGGTGCCACGTACCATAGTTCTGACCTCGCCTATGCTAATGACATCTTCAGGCAAAGCATCCTCGAGAGCTACTGATTAAAATTTCATAGAATCTATAGTACCAACTGGTTTAATGACTTAAATTCAGAGATAGAGAGACTTAAGGATTTTCTTATCCAGGAGTGAGAAATATAAAACGATGATATCGAGTATTTTCCGTTGAGAAACATGCAGAATTGGTATAATCGAAGCATATGGCTCTCTCTTGGAATGAAATACGCACTCGTGCAACTACGTTTGCAAAGGAATGGGAAAATGAAACATCTGAAGATGCTGAAGCAAAGTCTTTTTGGGATTGATTTTTCAATATCTTTGGTGTTTCTCGCAGACGATTGGCGACATTTGAAGAACCAGTGAAAAAGTGAGATCAATCACAATGATTTATTGACCTCCTCTGGAAGTGAATTATTCTCGTCGAGCATAAATCTCGTGGAAGAGACCTTGATAAAGCATTCACTCAGGCAAAAGAATATTTCCCTGGACTTAAGGATGCTGATCTCCCAAAATATATTCTTGTGTCAGACTTCGCTCGCTTCCGCCTCTATGATCTGGAAACTGGTGCACATAACGAATTTACACTTGAAGAACTTCCAAAGAAAGTAGATCTCTTCGGGTTTATTGCGGGTTATCAAAAGCGAGTTTTCAATCCCGAAGATCCAGTAAACCTCAAAGCAGCTCTCCTTATGGGGAAGCTCCATGATTCTCTTAAGAATATCGGTTATACAGGGCATTCACTCGAAGTATACCTTGTACGAATACTCTTTTGTCTTTTTGCGGAAGATACGACTATTTTTGAGAAAAGACTGTTTCAGGATTATATTGAACAAAAAACCAATGAAGATGGCTCTGATTTACCTTACCATCTCTCTGCACTTTTTCAGACACTCAATACACCCAGAGAACAGAGGCTGACAAATCTTGATGAATCACTCGATGCATTTCCATACGTAAATGGAAAACTCTTTGAAGAAAATCTCCCTATTGCGTCATTTGATTCAGCCATGCGAGCGAGCATCGTCGATTGTTGTCGCCTCGATTGGAGTCTCATATCTCCTGCGATTTTCGGTTCTCTCTTTCAATCTGTGATGGACGAGAAGGCGAGGAGAAATCTCGGTGCTCACTATACGAGCGAGAAAAATATTATGAAGCTCATTTGACCTCTTTTCTTGGATGACCTCAAAGCAGAATTTGAAAGCGTAAAACAAGACAAAAAGAAGCTCGAAAAATATCACGAGAAACTTGGGACACTGACATTTCTCGATCCTGCCTGTGGTTGTGGAAACTTCCTCGTCATTACTTATCGAGAGCTTCGTCGGCTTGAAACAATGGTCATCAAGGCAATCTATCGTAATCAACAAGTCTTTGATGTTGCTCACCTTATCCGAGTTAATGTGGATCAATTTTATGGTATAGAAATCGAAGAATTTCCATCACAAATTGCGACTGTTGCGCTGTGGCTCATGGATCATCAAATGAATATGGAGGTTTCACAAGAGTTCGGTGAATATTTTGTGCGCCTCCCTCTCAAAAAACGTGCAACTATCGTGAATGCCAATGCTCTCCAAACTGATTGGAAAGCGATTGTCGCACCTGAAAAACTCTCTTATATTATTGGAAATCCTCCATTTCTTGGGCAGACATACCAAAGCATTGAGCAAAAAGCTGACATAGCAAGAATATTTCACGATACAAAATGATTTGGCGTTCTCGATTTCGTGTCCGCATGGTATAGAATTGCAAGTGAGTATATACAAGGAACAAAAATCAAAGTAGCTTTTGTTTCCACTAATTCTATTACACAAGGAGAGCAAGTTGCAGTCCTCTGGAAACCACTCTTAGAAAATTATCATATAAAAATTCATTTTGCTCACCAGACCTTTAAGTGGTCAAATGATGCCAAAGGCAATGCAGCCGTCTATTGTGTGATGATTGGTTTTGCAGGTTTTGATGTGAATAATAAAAAACTCTTTGTTTACGAAAGTATCAATTCTGACCCTCACGAAGTCCAGGCAAAAAATATCAATCCATATCTGGTTGATGCGAAAGATATAATCATTGAGAGTAGAACAAAAGCAGTATCTAAAGTACCAGACATGGTTTGGTGAAATAAGCCTGTTGATGGTGGGAATTTAATTTTAACAGATGATGAAAAAAATTCATTATTAGAACAAGAACCATGATGTGAAAAATATATAAAACCGATTATTAGTGCTCAAGAATTTCTCAATAATGAAAAAAGATGGTGCTTATGGCTTGTAGGAGCGAATCCTTCAGATCTAAGAAATTTGCCTTTATTAATGAAACGAATAGAACAAGTGAAAGAAATGCGACTGGCAAGTACGAAATTGCCAACGAGGAAAGCTGCTGATTTTCCAACATTATTTATGGAAAATCGTCAACCAAAAAATACTTACATTCTTATTCCGAGTACAACATCTGAGAATCGTACATTTATCCCTATAGGATTTTTTACTAATAATGATATTACACACAATAGCTGTCATATTATTCCAGATGCCACATTATACCACTTCGGCATACTGACTTCTATGATGCATGTGGCGTGGGTTCGATCTACGTGTGGACGACTCAAGAGTGACTACCGCTATTCAAAGGATATTGTTTACAATAATTTCCCATGGCCAGAAATGGGCGAAAAAGATAAAAAAAAGATTGAAGAACTCGCACAAGCCATTCTCAATGCTCGTCTAGAGTTCCCTGAGAGTTCACTGGCTGACCTATATGATCCTCGTACAATGCCACCAGCTCTTGTCCGTGCTCATACTGACCTCGATCGTGCCGTCGATAAGCTGTATCGCGCGTCAGGCTTCAAAAATGATAGTGAGCGAGTTCAGTGGCTTCTTGGTATGTGGGAGAAGTTGACTCATCACGCAAATTAAATGTGAATACATCAATACCTAATTCATCGTTGCTCAAAAAAATTCTCTCTGAATTTTTAGTATTTCTTAAGGTAAATAAATTAGATGGAAAGATAACTTCATTTGATAATATAAAGGATTTTTATTGTAAAAGGGAGTGGGTTGTATTAGAGGATACTCGGGAGAGTCTTAAGAAAGAGCCAAAATATATAGAAAATATTCCACTGAAGGAATTGTCCAAAGAAATTCAATTACAATATCTTGACCTACAATTGGCAGATATTTATAATGTTTTTCCGCAAATATTAGGTAAAATTTATAACTTCTTACTTTCTGAAAGAGAGGCGATTAATGTAGATTATTACCATATTCTTGGCGATTACATAAACTTTGTTCCTGAAAACAAAAAACCATCATCATTTGATCAATTCGAAGATCATATCCCATTTTTTGAAGAAGTTATTGGGAAAACCTTCGAACATGTAAGTAAGAAATATTCTGATTTTCATGTTTCATTTACGTGGAAAATATCCTATTCATTTAAAGATGAGGTAAAATCACTCAACATTGATAATAGGATTTCTGTTAAAAAAGAGGATGATTTTGTCGTGATAGAATGAAAATATAATTCATGATATATTCTCGATAGATTTTACAGTGCTATAGATGATTTAAAAATTATTCTCAATATATTAGAAATTAGTGGCTGTTACAGGTTAGATGATTTTGAGAAATCTTTTTGAGGAGGGTCTACTTATCCTAGCCATAAAGCATTTAATCCATCAGACTTTACCCATACCAAGTGAATAGAACACAGATTAGGTTTGTATCTCCTGTACTTTGAAGATCACCTTACAAAATTTATTGTTTCTAATATTTGTCATATCAACTTTGATTATTTTTATCTTCTTTCTACGAAGTTGAGGCAGACGAAATTGGTTACTGCCAGTAATTTCTTTTGAACACAGAAATATAGATTTGATAGTCAGGAGTTTCTGAGTTATTGGCAAGCAATAGAGATTATGCTATGAAGCCCCGAATCAAATATCAAAAATGAACTTAAAGCAAAATTTGACCTACTATTTCCAGACATAAATCCGATTGAAGATCTTTGGAAAATTAGAAACTGAATAGTACATAATGGGGTTTTAATTGTTTCAAAGCATGATTTAGAATTAGTGCAGACTATATCAAAGAGGCTTCTATTAAAGCTCATAACTGCAAATTATAAATAAGTATAATTATGATTGATTGATTTTATAATTGAGAAAGAATACAAAAAGAAAATGAGGCTGTTTTTCTGAAGAAAACTACTGTAAGGCTTGAGTGATTTTTATTGAATGAGATTATTATGCGAGAGGATTTTGGCAGGGTTTATAAATGTCTCGGGGAAATTTATGCTACAAATCCTGAAATGATAATTGGTTTTCGGAAGAGAGATCTGGATAAAATTTTTAGTGATATTCATCGTACCTGAGGTTCTTTTTTACCATTAATTGGAAAAGAAAGTTTTCCCTGAGTAATGGCGATGAATTTACCAAAAAGTATAAAGTTTCTCAAAATTAAAATTGATAAAATTTGTGCTGATTTTATTACATTACAAATTCTCGTTCTTGTAGAGGATCAAGTTAATGAAGATTTCAATAAGATTGTATCAAGTTATCATTATCCAGAAAAAATTGAACATTATAATATTCCATGAAAGTGAAGTGGTTATAGCTTAATTGATTGCCAACGTAGAAAAAGAAAAGATGTGAGGAATTTCCTAGATAATTTGAAGAAAGAGAGTCTGATTTTCCTGGAATCTATAATATGATTATGAGAGTTTTTTAA
>CALETF010000035.1 GCA_937920005.1 uncultured Candidatus Altimarinota bacterium | reverse complement strand
TAGAAGGTGCAATTGTATTACTTGGGAACATCACAAAAAAAGCAATAATTGCCAAAATAGCGACACCAATCCAGGGAAGAAAAGCCTTATTCATAAAGAGAAAATAAAGAAATAAATTATAAATTAATAATTGGAGGAATAACGCCTATACTAATCAATCACGAAAGGAGAGCAAATCCTCCAAGTCCTATAACAACAATTCCTGCAGATTTGAAAAAGAGTGGAGCATAACGAGAGCTAGAGAAAGATGCAGATCAAAATGAAAGGAGAGCAAGAACAGGAAATGTGCCGAGAGAAAATGCAAGCATGATGAGTCCTCCTGAGAAAAACGATCCGCTCGAAAGAGCAGCTATTTGCATAGATTGAGTAAAACCACAAGGGAGAAAAAATGTTCCGGTACCAATAACAAGAGGGGTAAATGATGTACGTTCAAGCCTTCGGAAAAATTGAAATATACTGGGAGGCAGAGTGATGGTATTTTGTGAAAAAACTCAGATTAAATTGAGTCCTAGAAGTATCATCACGAGAGAAGTTAAGAGACCTAGTATAGTCGTAAAAGTAGGATTAATACCAATAGCGTGTCATAAAGCCCCGAGGATACCGCCCAGAAAAGCAAAACCAAGAATTCTTCATGTGTGAAAAAGAATAAAGTTTTTTTTGTCACTCACGGCATCTTGTCATACTGTTGCAGAAAGTGAGAGGACAAGTCAGCCAACAACAGCTAAACAACTCGAGACTGAAGCAACGAGCCCCACAAAAAAGCTCGTGATAGGAGTAATTCCACCGCCAATGGCAAAGTTGAGAATGCCTGATTTCTGCAAGAGGAGAAAAAGAATAAGAATAATAATTCCAATTGGAATTGCCTGCCAGATCAGACCCTGCTCTTTTATATTTACTTGAGCTTCTCTCTCTATGAGGCGATAACCATATGACTCTATTTTTCCTGAGAGAGTGCACATAAGGTCTTTTGATGTTTCATCGTTTTCACATTCAATCAATACAGTTCTTTGCTCAAGATTTACTGAAGCTTTTGTAACGCCATCTTCTTCGATAAGCGTCTCTTCAATAAGAAGTTTGCACGAAGGACAATGTGTACCTGAAACATGAAAAATATGTTGTTTCATACTAAATGAAGAAAATATAAAAAAGAAGAAGAGCTGGTGGAATCACAAATACAATTTGGCATGGTACCATGCGTATGGGGTTATATTGTTGATTGCCCTTATGAAGGAAATAAAAGTTATAAATGTGTCCTAATTCATCGAACACGGCAAACCCTAAAATAAAAAGAATGATATTTTGATGATAAAGTCAGAGCACCAAAATAGCTAAGCTGACTATATGAAATGTGATATTCACTGTTCCCGTGTGGAAGTCAGTAAAGAAGAATTTTGTATTTTGAATGAAATTCTGCATAAATTATAGTTTTAATATTCGACGAGCAGCTTGTGCGACTAAAATGAATGCAGCCGCACCTATCATGAGATCAGGAAGTTTTGATCCTGTCGCGTATACCAAAATACCAGCCACAATAACTCCAATATTCACTAAAACATCATTGGAGGTAAAAATCCAGCTTGCTTGCATATGCACTTCCCCGTTCTTGTAACTTCTCAATAGATATAGAGAAATCAGATTACCTACTAATGCTAAAGTAGAGATAACGATCATTACTTGGAAATTAGGCACTTCACTCAATCATAGAAACCGTCGGACGACTTCTACAAAACCCAAGACTGCGAGTATTGCTTGAAAATAACCGCTTATCCTCGCTACCTTTATTTTTTTTGAAGTAAGACCGCCAATGGCAATGATGCTCAGACCATATACGGCAACATCAGCTAACATATCAAAGCTATCTCCTATAAGACCTAGGGAGTTGGATATAATTCCCGTAAGCAATTCTGTGATAAATAATGCTAAATTGATAAGAAGTACAGCTATCAATACCTTCTTTTCAGTTCAGTTGGTTGTTGCTGTATCTATTGGTATATTTCAGTGGACTTCTTCTGTAGAAACTAATGAACTACCGAGATTGAGGGGGATAAGTTTTTGATCTATTAAAGTAGGCTCTTCGTTGTGATAAATAATTAATTTTCTATTTGGAATATTACAATCAATTCTCATAATTGGAAATTCGCCAAGTGCCATTCTAATGATTCTCTCTTCAGAGGGGCAATCCATTTTTGAAACTGTAAAAGTAGTTTTATACATACCTCTTATAATTTTACATTTCTAAGTCTCAGTGAATTAGTAACAACAGTGATGCTCTCAAAAGCCATCAATGCTCCTGCAATTGCTGGCGAAAGAAGGAAACCATACCACGGAAAAAGAATACCAGCAGCAATAGGAATACCAAATGAATTGTATCCAAATGACCAGATAAGATTTTGCCAGATAGTTCTCTTTGTTTTTTTGGCAAGATTAATGGCTTCTGCGACTTTGCCAATATCACCATTGAGTAAGACAATATCAGCACTTTCAATAGCAATATCTGATCCATCGCTCATTGAAATAGCTACATCTGCCTGAGCCAGAGCAGGGGCATCATTAACTCCGTCACCAATCATGGCGACTTTTAATCCTCTTTTTTGAAGATCGGAAATAATTCTCAGCTTATCCTCTGGCTTTACATCGGTATACACTTCATCAATCATGAGTTCACGAGCGACCGATTCACCTGTTTTTTTATGATCACCCGTTGCCATAACAATCTTGAGCCCAAGCCTTCTGAGTCTTTCAATCTCATCTTTTGCCGCAATCTTGATCGTATCATGTATTTTGACGAGAGAAAGTACTTCTTTCTCCGTTGCTAAATATATTTCTCTCCCACTTTCAAAATGCTTCTCTTCGAACTGGTTTTTAATATCTTCAGATGAAATACCAGCTTGCTCAGCCACATAGTTGAGAGATCAGAAAAAGTAGATTTTTTTTCATCGAGCAGTGAGTCATTTCCCGGGAATTTCTTTTATATCCATGAGAGATAGTGAGATCGGAAG
>CALETF010000034.1 GCA_937920005.1 uncultured Candidatus Altimarinota bacterium | reverse complement strand
ATTCTACGAAGCAATGTCGAATCTTAGATTTGTACCTTCATCACCTACGCTCTTCCATTCAGGAACTAAGCATCCACAGTTATCATCGTGTTACCTTAACACTGTAGGAGATTCACTTGAATCGATCTTTAAAGTGTATTCAGATAATGCACAGCTCTCAAAGTGGGCAGGGGGTATTGGCACTAACTGGACATCAGTACGAGCGTCCGGTGCGCTTGTAAAGAAATCAGGTATCAAATCAAATGGTCTTGTGCCGTTCCTAAAAATTGCTAACGACGTAACTGTAGCTATTAACCGTTCTGGACGAAGAAGAGGAGCAACGTGTGTATACATAGAAAATTGGCATTATGACGTTGATGAGTTTCTAGAACTACGAAAAAATACAGGAGATGATCGTCGTCGTACACACGACATGAATACTGCTGCGTGGATCCCTGATCTTTTCATGAAACGTGTACAGGAAGACGGTAATTGGACACTCTTCTCTCCATCAGATGTTCCAGATCTTCACCACATCTACGGTTCTGCTTTTGAACGCAAATACGCTGAATACGAGAAAATGACGCACAATGGTCAAATCACACACTTCAAGGTCATGAAAGCAAAAGACCTCTGGAGAAAGATCCTCTCTATGCTGTTCGAAACAGGTCACCCATGGATTACATTCAAGGACCCATGTAATGTCCGCTCTCCTCAGGATCACGCAGGTGTCATCCACAACTCAAACCTCTGTACAGAAATTACATTGAATACTTCAGCAGAAGAAACAGCCGTGTGTAATCTCGGTTCTGTGAATCTCGCTCGTCATATGAAGGACGGAAAACTCGACCACAACATGCTCGCAGAAACAGTAAAAACTGGTATGCGTATGCTCGATAACGTTGTCGATATCAATTTCTATCCAACAAAAGAAGCAGAAACATCAAATATGCGTCACCGACCAGTTGGTCTCGGTATCATGGGTCTCGCAGATGCGCTCTACATGCTCGATATCGATTTCGACAGCGAAGAAGCTGTGAAATACAACGATGAAATGATGGAAGCTATCAGCTACTACGCTATTCTCGGTAGTTCTGAACTCGCAAAAGAACGTGGTGCCTATTCATCATTCAAATGATCAAAATGGGATCGTGGTATCCTCCCAATCGATACACTCTCTCTCCTCGACGCTGAGCGTGGTGAACGTGTCGATGTGAATCGTAACTGCACCCTCGACTGGACTCCAGTTCGTGAACACATCAAGCAGTACGGTATGAGAAACTCTAACTGTATGGCTATCGCTCCAACAGCAACGATCTCAAACATCGTTGGTGTCTACCCATGTATCGAACCGATTTACAAAAATCTCTACGTGAAATCAAATCTCTCAGGAGAATTCACAGTCATCAATGACTACCTCGTCGCTGACCTCCAAAAAGCTGGTCTCTGGGACGCTCAGATGGTCGCAGAACTCAAGTTCCACGATGGTTCTATCCAGAAGATCGACCGCATCCCAGCTCGTCTCCGTGCGAAGTACAAAGAAGTCTTTGAAATCGGTTCTGAGTGGGTAATCAAGGCTGCCGCTGTTCGTGGTAAATGGATCGACCAGTCTCAATCAGTCAATATCTTCATAAAAGGCGCTTCAGGAAAAGTCCTCAACGATACCTATATGATGGCATGGAAGATGGGTCTCAAAACAACCTACTACCTCCGAACGCTTGGCGCAACTGCTATTGAGAAATCTACGAGCGCAACTGTCGCATCTTCGACTACACTCGGTACAACCACCACAGCATCAACGCTCGAAGCCGTCGGTGTCTCAGCTTCATCTCCGTCTGCTCCATCAGGAGAACTCGAGATGTCTGCGAAACCAAAAAAGGTCTACTCAGAAGAAGAGAAAGTTATGTGTTCTATCCTCAATGGGCCGAGCTGTGAGGCTTGTCAGTAAAAAAATTTATCCCGTCCAATTGGACGGGATTTAATTATTTTTTATGAATTTATACCTTAGAATAGCAAAATTTTGATATGAAAACCCACAAGGTTTTTATGTTGAGCAACTCAAGAATGAGCTCGTACCAGATGATAAAGAAAATATTTTATTGGATAAACATTTTAATGACGCTTATCAGCTTTACAAAAATGTGAATCATTCTGCATTTGAAACTCCATTTTTTCTTTTTGAACCACATCCCCAGGCTATGAACAATCCAAGTATTGAATTAAATTTGAAATAGTATTTAGCTATATTGATTATTTAGAATTCGAAGCTGCAAGAACGTCTTCTGCTCAAGCCATGAAAGATGCAAAAATAGCTATTTTGCTGACGTGCATTGCTTTATGT
>CALETF010000033.1 GCA_937920005.1 uncultured Candidatus Altimarinota bacterium | reverse complement strand
AAAAATAACGATACAGAATTTTATATCTGTGGAAGTCCTGCTATGGTGGCAGAAGTTCGTTCTATGCTGGAACTCTATGGAGTTCCTCAGGAGAAGGTGTTTTTTGAGCAGTATTAAGCTAGAGAATAAATGGATGTGTTATATTTCTGACATTTTCATCTCCAGGTATAGTCTCGAGGTTTAATATTTGCTCTATACGATGACTATAGAGCGGTCCCCTTGTTCTTCACCCAAGACGAGGATGGTTTGCATGGTTCATATTTCGTAACTTTTCTAATCTGTTAGTATCATGGAGAAAATCTTCAAAATGTCTGAATTCTTGTGGTTTCCCCAGTGAATATTCTGGAAAATCTGAGAGTTCATCACTCGCATGAGCATGTCCATCTGCAGTTAGTACTGTTACAAAATGTCCGTAATGATATCTTTCAAATCGCATATCTTCTGATTTTATTGCGTATCTATTCTCTGAAATAATAACTTTTGGTTTTGTATTTCTTGGTAGCTTGTTTAATTCTTGAGTCACTTCATCTGAGTCTTTTACGGCCAATGTTCATAGTTTTTTCCATCCATTTACCCAGGGTCTGAAGTGTACCCAATCCACCCCAAGACGACAGGCTAATTCATAGAATGGAGCTATGTCTTTGGCAGTTCATTTATTTGTAAGAGTTGCCACTCCTATTTCTGTTTTTGAATTTTTTGCATTTCTTTTTTCTGTTAATTGTCTTATCCCAAGAAGAACTCTTTCAAAGAAATCTTTATCCTTTGTTCAGTATATTTTACTATGTCATTCTGCATGTGATGCATTGAGTGATACCCGCACGGAATCAGTATATTTCAAAATAGCTTCTTGTATAATAGGATTCGTGAGTCACTGACCGTTTGTAATCATGACTACATTTTGAAAACCATTATCTCGTGCACAACTCAGTATATCTACAAAATTTGGATGGAGCGTTGGTTCTCCGCCTCACGAAACGTATAAACCTTTTGTTTTCCCTGCGACGTTGCTCAAGATTTTTTTTAGATTTCAGAAATTCATGCTAGCATTCATAACTCTTCCTGGAGCTGGACATCATGGACATGATGCATTACAGTAATTTTCTGGGTAGAGCTCAAACTCAACAGGATATATGATATTTCCTCTTCTATATGCTTCAAGTTGACTCTGATGATAGAGTATTTTATCAGTTGAGGCTAGATTAGGGGTTTCGAGGGGCATTTTTATCTTCTATAAGTTTTTTATATCGCCCATTAAAATCATAAATTACTCATTCGGGACGGGGAATATTTGTGGTTATATGTGCTGGTCATTCTTGCCACTTTTTTCCACAAAAATATCTCACCATTCCATTACCTGGATTCTGGTTAACACTATCTTCGTGTAGAGAATTTTCAGTCATAGTATTTGTATTATAAGTAACTATAAAAGAAATCAATTTTTTACAAACACACTACCACTGGCTCTCTTTCCCAGACTTTGAGAACCATTTTCCCAAGGTCTTTTGCGAGGAATTCACAGAAATTTTTGTGGTGTTCTTCTGGTTTTTTATTCGCCACTGCTTTCTTCACGTAGTCAGCTATAGCTCCGTGTGATGCACTGATTTCATCAGGAAAGAAGAGGCCACGAGATTCGACGATAGCTTCTTTGACATTGACGACGAGTACGCCTTCTTCACCGAGTTGGATACGGTCTTTGACTGTTTTTGTTTCGAGTGAGCCGATACTCATCCCATCGACACCGAGAGCTTCGAGAGGGATTTTTTTGCGAGAGAAGACGAGTTCATGGTGTCCGTCGAGTTCGACGATAGAGCCGTCTTCGAGCATGAGGACATTTTTTGGATCCCATCCCATCTTCACTGCTTCTCGCTTGAGCGTGAGACGCTGTGTGATGTCTCCATGTACAGGGATGATGTATTTTGGTCGTACGAGATTCATGATGACACGCTGTTCGGCGATACCACCATGTCCACCAGAGTGGACTTCATTTTCTTTGATAGTGATGATTTTTGCACCAAATCGATTGAGACGATTCATCATGTCGATGATAGCCAGTTCATTACCAGGAATAATCGAAGAAGAGAGAATGATAGTGTCTCGAGGTTTGATCGAAATAGTCTGATGATCTCCGCGAGAGATATTGTTGAGACCACCAAATTCTTCTCCTTGAGCACCGGTTGTGATGATTATTTGCTTGTTTTCTGGAATACTTTCCATGGTCTTTGAGTCGAGGGGTTTGAGTGTTCCTTCTTTGCACTTGAGGATGCCCATCTCTCGTGCGATAGCGACACAATCGACCATACTTCGTCCATTGACGAGAACATGACGACCGAGTTGTTCCGCTATGGTGACGACGTCTTGGATACGACTAATGAGTGTTGAGAAGTTTCCGATAATGACCCGTTCAGGTGCATCTTGGATGAGTTGTTTGAGCTCTCCGGTTACTTTTGTTTCTGATGTTGTCCAATCTTGTTTGTATGAATTGGTGGTTTCCTGGAGGAGAATATCGATACCGCGCGACGCTATGCGACTATAATTCGCGAGGTCAACAGGCTTGTCGATACGAGGGAAGAATTCGAGCTTGTAGTCACCCATATGCATGATACGAGCTGATGGTGTCTCGATATAGACGCCACAACTGTCTGGGATGGTATGATTCACGCGGAAGAATTCGTATTTAAAGACTCCTACATTTGCCATTTTGCCAGCATCTGGATTGATGGTAAAAAATTGTACTTTGTTCTTGAGACCAGCTTCTTCAAAGCCCTTTTTGATCATAGCGATCGTGAAAGGAGCACCATAGATAGGAGGGAAGCCAAGAGCAGGAACGAGATTCTTGAGAGCACCGATGTGATCTAAGTGTCCATGAGTAATAAACATACCTTTGATACGCTTGAGATGTGGCTGAAGGAATCGAATATCAGGGAGGAGATAATTGAAACCAGGAGAATTACCGCCACGAGCGAATTCGAGACCACCATCGACGATGAGGATATCTTCACCATGCTCAAACATAGTCATATTTGCACCAACAGTACGGAGACCGCCGATAGGTATGATACGAGTGACATTATGGTCTACTTTTGGAAGTATTTGTGGTTCCCCTGATTTTGGGAAAATCACAGGCACGTTGAGACTCTTTATCACGGCAGGAGAGAGTTGAGATGGTACTTCAGCTGGCGTTGTGTCTGCTACTATTGCAGGTTTTTCAGGAGGAAGCTCGAGGCGTTTTACTGGTCTATTGCCGATGACTGGTTTCCCAAGAAGAGGTTTCTTAGGAACTGGTTTATGACCTCCTGTTGTTGGTCTTTGACCTGGTACCATGGGAGTTGTTGGTTTAAGTTGAGGTTTTGGTTTCTGGAAATGAGGAGCAGTAGGAGCTTTTGGGGCTGCTGGTATTGGTATAGGTCGTGGTTCAGAGGGCTCTGATTTTGGGACGTGTCCTAGTTCTGAATCGAGTTCAGCAAAAAAATTATCGGACATAAAAGAAAGAATAAATTAAATAAAAATTACAGAATTTTTGAAAAGAGTTTTGTAGGAACTCTGCCTGACACAGGTGCAACGAAACAACATCCTGAATGACAGGAGCGCATGTTTTTTTAGTGAAGATTATGAGACATGAGCATCAGAGAGACCACAGAATGAGCTGTATTGATGACCACGTCCACGTACGAATACAGAATACCGTTTTTTGTTTTATATTGCAATAAAGTTCTCCTTGATTTTCTGCTAAAAATGTTCTGAGTAAGCATAGGAATTATAAGTGCTTTGAGAAAAATGCAAATTTATTCAAATAAATTATCATCGTTTGCTCCGACCCATGTAGTCCCTCGACCTTGGCCCCAATATGACCAGAGCAGTACGTCTTCAAAGGTATATGTTCCAGCGCCAATATCTTTGAGAGGATTCATTGCTATCTCAAAATGGAGATGATAGAGATATTTCTTATCAGGCACAGCTGAGTCGCCTACGTGTCATACAATTTCTCATCGTGAGACTTTCTTCCCCACCTGGATATTGGCTGGTATATCAGAGAGATGAGCGTAGATGGCTACGTGTCCTGAGAGAGTTTTGAGATAGACGGTATTGCCACGATAGACATCGAGGTTTTCCTGTTGTTCGAGTTCTGAATCTCCTGAGTTCAGGTGATTCATTTCGTCCCAGCTAAAATCACGTTTGACGTGCATGATGGTCCCATCCTCTATGGCACGAACTGGAGTTCATTCGCTGACGTAGAAATCCCATCCATGATGGACTGCATCAGTTGTACCAGCGCGAAATGGTCGAGAAGCATTTGGGAGATGTGTTGCTTTTGTTGGCAGTGGTGAATCAGGTATAGGGAGAGCGAATTTTGTTTCCCTGGCAGCGAGGACTGATTCTATATTGGCGAAAAATTCTCGAAGACGAAGAGAGGAGAGTCTGTAGTCGTTTTTGATAATGGTGCTCGCTCGAAGAGTATTTCTGAGTGTCTCACTTGATATATCAGAGAGTGCTTCTTTTTGAGGGAGTGCTCCATTTATAGGAAGAATATAATTGACGTCTTGGTAGGTCACAACAGGAACACGACATGCTCCATCGAGTTTCCATTGAATGATGGTACTTGCTTCATTTTTTGAAATAACTTTTTGTATATCGGGACAGAGTGATGTGAGTCTTCGAGAATTGTTGCCATCCAGTCGTATAAGCACAGAAGCTCCTGTATCCATTGGTGTTATACCAGTAAAGAGTACCTCCATAGGGGGTGTTTCAGAGCTCGCTACAATGACTTGTGTTGGTTCTGAGATGAGGATGTGTGGTATCGTAAGGAGGAGTACTCCGAGATACAGAGAAGGTCGAAACATAGATTGTTCGCTTTGCAATTACTCTTCAGTGTATAAAAAAATTATTCAAATCAATAAAATCCCTGTATTTACCCCTTGATTATGCCCTGTTCTCTCTTTTTAGATATATATGATTTACTCACATTTGTGAAGAGCATGTGAATAATGCTTCTTTTTTTAGCCTTTCTTTGTACTATATTTTCACATTATTTTTGTTATGAAAAAAATCCTTTTCTTTCTTATTTCTATTGGTATATCTGCTTCTCTTTTTGCTGATTATAATGGTCTTCCAGAGGCTCGTGAACTTGCTTCACAAGGCATTATTGTTGATCAGTCTACCACTGCACAGCAGTATCGTATCAATACATCTCTTGATGCTCAAGAGTCTGCTATGTATCGTTTGAGTGATTTGATTATTCGACAAGAAGTTCTCGGTATTGCTCTCAAGCTCAAGGGTGTTGAATTACCAAACTGATATGCGTGCCGTGACTTTTTCCGTGATACAGGAGAGTGGTGGGTCTGTCGTGCGGCAGAACTTTCTGCGGATCATGGTATCGTGACTCG
>CALETF010000032.1 GCA_937920005.1 uncultured Candidatus Altimarinota bacterium | reverse complement strand
GCATGATCGAAGCAAATGCCAAGACAATAAAGATAAAAGCCATAGAATGTAAATCATCCTAACACATATTTCATCCTTGTCACCCAGATAGACGACCTGTTATTTCGAGCGCAGTGAGCAACGCGAACGAAGTCGAGAAACACAAAACCCCGCTTGCGCGAGGTTCTGAGCTTTGACTTCAGAAAAGTGATTGGAAACCCTACGTCCGAATCTAGCGTACGACGCACCTGCAAAGATTGCAGGCCGTTTCGCACTAAAATTTTCTGACATAAATGTCAGAAAAATCGACCATCGGTCAATAATTCCAAAATTGGAAATTTCTCCCTAGAAAGGAGGTGATCCATCCACAGCTTCCGCTACGGATGCCTTGTTACGACTTCATCCCTATCGCTGTCTCTACCTTCGTCCCCTCATCGGGGCCTTCGGGCATATACAACTCTCTTGATGTGACGGGCGGTGAGTACAAGACCCGAGAACGTATTCAACGCGCCGATGCTGATACGCGTTTACTAGCAAATCCGGCTTCATGAGGGCGAATTGCAGCCCTCAATCCGAACTGGGGCTATGTTTGTTGGGATTAGCTCCGTCTTACGACTTGGCAGCCCATTGTCATAGCCATTGTAGCACGTGTGTAGCCCTAGGTGTAAGAGCCATGCTGATTTGACGTCATCCCCACCTTCCTCCCCGTTATCCGAGGCGGTCTCCCATGAAAAAACAACATGGGACGGGGGTTGCGCTCGTTACCCGACTTAACGGTACATCTCACGACACGAGCTGACGACAACCATGCACCACCTGTCTCGCCTGTCCCGAAGGAAAGATCCGGTTAAGGATCGGTCAGGCGGATGTCAAGACTTGGTAAGGTTCTTCGCGTTGCTTCGAATTAAACCACATGCTCCACCGCTTGTGCGGGCCCCCGTCAATTCCTTTGAGTTTTAATCTTGCGACCGTACTCCCCAGGCGGAATGCTTAATGTGTTAACTGCGTCACTGACAAGTAAACTTGCCAACACCTAGCATTCATCGTTTACGGCGTGGACTACCAGGGTATCTAATCCTGTTTGCTCCCCACGCTTTCGCACCTCAGCGTCAGCAATAGCCCAGTCAGTCGCCTTCGCCACTGGTGTTCCTCCAAATATCTACGAATTTCACCTCTACACTTGGAATTCCACTAACCTCTACTATGCTCCAGGTCGACAGTATTGATGGCAGTTCCAAGGTTGAGCCCTGGGCTTTCACCACCAACTAATCGACCCGCCTACGTGCGCTTTACGCCCAGTAATTCCGAACAACGCTAGCCCCCTTCGTATTACCGCGGCTGCTGGCACGAAGTTAGCCGGTGCTTATTCCTCAGGTACCGTCATTATCGTCCCTGAGAAAAGAAGTTTACAATAACAAAACCTTCATCCTTCACGCGGTGTCGCTCCGTCAGACTTTCGTCCATTGCGGAAGATTCCTCACTGCTGCCACCCGTAGGTGTATGGACCGTGTCTCAGTTCCATCGAGGCTGGTCGTCCTCTCAGACCAGCTACCCGTCATTGCCTTGGTGGGCTATTACCCCGCCAACTAGCTGATAGGATACAGGCTCTTCCCCGAGCGCATTGCTGCTTTACCCTTGCGGGACTATCCGGTATTAATCCATCTTTCAATGGGCTATCCCTGACTTGGGGGGAGATACCAATACATTACTCTCTCGTTCGCCACTCAAACCGAAAAATATCACACTCATCCAGGCAAGCCCTTCAAAGTGATCTAAAATGGTTCGCGTTCGACTTGCATGTGTTAGGCGCACCGCCAGCGTTCATCCTGAGCTATGATCAAACTCTTTAAAACGTATAAATTGAATATTTTGATTTTTTAACGTGCTGAATATGCACGGAAGCCTCACCTTCTTTGTGTACTGATTATGTAAAGGAGCAATATCAACTCAGGCATTGCTGCCCGAAGTGACGAGGCGTAATATAGAGAAAAAATACCCCGTGTCAAAACTTTTTTAAAAAATGTATCTTTGCCCATGAAATAAACAAAAAACGACGTGTTGACTTGTGAAATCTGAATGAAAAAATCAGTATTTGTGAGTTTTTTGTGAGTTTTTTTGAAAGAAAGGAAAAGTGCTAGAAATGAAACGAGTACAAAATGTGTTCTCGTGTAGAATAGTTGCACAAAGGAACAAGATGTTTTAGAATGATGTATATATATTCCCTGTCTCTCTTATGCCACAAGAAAAAATACCAAATAAACCAGTAGAAAATACTGATAAAAAAAAGAAAAAAGACCAAAAACAAACTGAAAAAGCAAATACAAAAGCTGCTGAAAAACTGAAGGAAACAACAAAAAAGCCAGAAAAGAAAAGAGAATGGAAAGTGGGTCTTGGCAGCACTCGTGTACAAACGAATGATAAAAGTATGCATGTATCGACGACAGGATTAAAAATTCAGAATAAAAAGGAAAACTTTGAAATTACTCTAGGTCTATCAAATATACGTGAACAAGAAAAATCTGATTCAAAACCAAAAGAACAATCGAGAATAGGGCTATCAGGAACGTGGAAATTTTAAAATACACCTAATTATATTATTATATGGCAGAAAATCCTACAAAACCAGAAAAATCACCAGAAAAACCAAAAAAAGAAGCACCAGAAAAGCGCCTGGAAAATAATAGAAGAAGTGCTCAGAATCTTCGTGGAACTCAAACAGTAAAAAAAGAAGATGCTTGAAGAACATTTCAAGAAACAGAAGAGAGGAGATTCCAGTCATGAAGAGATGTTAATAACGTGCCTCCTGCCCCAACAAGACCTACTCCTCAACCAACACCAAGTACAGAAACAACAGGAACGCGTCATCATTTTGAATCATCAGAAGGTGGTATACCGTGGGCACAATCACCTGAAGAACGAAAGAGAATACAACAAGAATCTCGTAGATGAGAAGACTCTGCCACATCTGAATCTCCTAGACGAGTCGAAATACCTCAACACGGAACAAGAGTTGCTGGTGAACTCAAAAAAATCCCAACACCTCCAGAAAAGAAAGAAAAGAAGACAGAATCGGAAACACGTGAACCAAAAACACCAACTACAAAAACAGATGCTTCGTCTCAATCAGAAACAGAATTTGTCACCATGGAACAGGAATGATGAAAAAAGAAACTCCTGTGGAAATCACCCAGTGAGACACAATGGAACACAAGTGAAGGTGGGGTATCGAGTGGTGGTTTTCCGAATAATCTGGTAAAACGTGGTAAAACAGCACCAGAATGATATGAACATCTCTATAAACCAGAGACAGCACCAAAGCCAGAGACAGCACCAAAGCCAGAGACAGCACCAAAGCCAGAAGATGGTACTGGATTTGAAGGAACAACACAATCGTGAACAGAGTGAGAAGAACAAAGTCGTGCCGATAAAGCTCATATTGCTGCTCGCCGTCAAGATGCCGAAGAACAATTAAAGAAAGAATCATGATGGGGTGGATTGAGCCAACCTCAAAAAGATACCAAAATCGACGAATTGCTCAAAAAACAAGATGAAGAAAGTATGCAAACTCTAAAAGAAGAAAGAAAAAACTCCAAATGATATCCAGCCCTGGATGGGACAAGAGTTGAGAGAGTAGAGGAAAATGATCCAAAACTTCAAGCAATTAAAAAACAAAAACCTCCTACCGAAGAAAGATTGCCCGAAGCAACAACACCTGAAACTCCACGAGAAACGACACCAGGAACACCTGAAAATGGAAAAGTTGATCCTCCAACCATCACTCCCACAAAAACAAAAAGTCGTGTCGATACAGCCCTCGACGGCTACCTCCAAGGAGATGATGCATCTCTAACGAGAGAGATGCGACGAGATAGAGATTTTATGGCATGAGCGGTCGAAAGAGCTCAAGATCGTCTCATCGATGAATTCAGTAAAAGAACACATACAGACGTACAAAAAACTATTGACGAATCTGGCACATCAAATCAATTAAATCGTCTGAATACAGTGGACGCAAGTCATCATAACGAAATAGGCGCCACCACAAAACAAACCCTCAAAAAAGTTATGTCGGGTTATTATCAATACAGACCAGAAATACGTGGTTGGACGGATCAATCTGGATCAATTATTTATTTCCCCGCAGAACACAAAGAAGCTGTTGGGAAATTTCTACGTGAAGTACAACCTGATCATCCATATGCACGACTCACAGCCGAACATGATCCATACGCAGTAAGTCGGGGCAATAATCCTTTTCAGTGAGAATCTCTAGACGCCAGAAAACACCAATGAATCATTGATTTCAATGCACAAATAGGAGCCCATAGACCATTTGAAGAAGAACTAAAACATATACGCACTATCATGAAAAGCATGAAACCAAAAGAACCAGAAGAACCTCTTGTTTTACCATAAAGAAAAAATTACTATAATGCCTCAAATATGTCTCTCAACACTTGAAATGATAGTCTGGACGGCCTCAATCTCTCTGGCAAAGTCGCAGAGCAGAGTGAACAACAGCGCGAAGAAGCCGCAGCGGCCCTCGCTGGGATAGCTCGGACTCAAAAAGATGAAAAAAAAGCACAAAAATATGATGTCTGGCTCTCCGAACTCGTGAAGAAACTCCTTCAGAGCTCCGTCTACGACCACGTCATCAATCAGCTCGTACCTCTCCTCAATGCTCGATGTCCATCGCATCTCCTCCTCTGATATCTCCTCCCTCTCTCAGACGAGTATATGTCTCTCGTGCGTGATAATCTGGCACTGGTAGCTACTCCACTTCCACAGAGACCAGGAGTCACCGAAAGAAAAGCCTACAGCGAACCGCTCGCTCCTGAGCTCGCTCGTCATCTCAATATCTGGATGGAGACACTCAAGGGATGTATCACCATCGATCCATCACAAACTTCGACCAAAAAAATCAACGACATGATGAATACTGTTCATGAAGAGGGTCTCACGAAACTCTCCGCTCATGTCATCGCACACTTTCTCTATGATCGCGGTATAGATATCTCTCCGGCTGATGCCGCTCGTGTCGCACGAGGTATTACAAAAAAAATGATTCTCCTCATTCAGGGAATCAAGGTCGATGATTTCTTCGCGAGTGAACCACCAGTCCAACTATAGAGTTCACGATTTTTTGGACACAGAAAAACGAAGAATAAAAACAATCAGCACAACCAGACTCACTATCATATATTCCTGTGATTGATGGAGATCGAGTGTGAGGAGTGACCATCGCTGACTCCCAAAAAATATAATGACGCGTTCGAGATAGGTCGCCGTCAACCACGGGATATATCCGATGATAACAGCAAGTTTATAAGAAAAAATACTCACTCCTAGAGTCAAGATACCACTATACATCAAAATCGGAACAGCAGGTGCGGCAAA
>CALETF010000031.1 GCA_937920005.1 uncultured Candidatus Altimarinota bacterium | reverse complement strand
TTATTATATCAAGTGAATCTCATCCTACTTCTGTGGCTGGAGCACTCGCCATTGCAATCTCAAGTGATGGAATAACAGTCTCTTCTTTCTCGAGTATATGTTTTTGGATTTCACTTGCGATTTCAACTTCTGATCTGAGTTTTCGACCATCACGTAGTTCTTGTTTGAATACTTTCAATATCTGAAGACTCTTGATAAAAAAACTCGTAAGGTAGTTCATACTTTTACTCCATGATTCTGGCATAATAGTCGTATCCTCCTGACTTCCTGTCATAAATCTCGCTATATCACGATTCAACGCATTTATAGGATATATATATGCTCGGTAGATAATAAAATAGATAGTTGGAAGCTGTAAGAAAAGTATCAGGGAGAGAATACCTTGGTTTGACTCAGCAAAACTTGCCAAAAAACCATGACCCCCGAGTCAAATGAGGATAATACTATTAAGTACTATAAAGGCAACAACAAGTACTGTGATAATTTTATGAAACATAGTATAAGAAATTATGATGATGTCTGTTGATCTCCTTGATCTTCTCTGACGATTCACATTCGTGCTTCTATTTCCATATCAACGTATTCTTTCTTTCTTCCATACATCTTTCGAGAGTATTCTTTTATTATTTTTGAAACTTCACTATTTTTATAGGTATTATCCCATATTGTTTTGAGATCGAATGGACGAGTTGTCGCATTATCGATATTGAGTTTACAGTAAGTGGTAAAATTTGCAATTCCAATTATATCCTGTTGCGATAGGAGTGGAGCATATTCTTTTTCAAGATATTCTGCATCTTCAGCTCCAACCTTGAATGACATGATCGTTCCAGCATTTCAGAAGACTGCATCCTTAATCGATGGCTTTCCTCACTTACCAAACTTATCTCCCGATCATCCTATCTGTGCGATAAACTGATGCGCCATGATGAGGGCAAGTCGATATTTTCGAGCTTCTGAAAGAATTTCACCAAACGTATCGGTAGCAAAATTTTGAAATTCATCAACATATAAAAAGAAATCTTTAGTCCCAGATGCTGAAGATTCTATAGTCGTTACTGCTCATGAAATAGACGAGTACTTTAAGGTAATTAAAGCTGCACTTTCTGAAATTGATAAACCGCTATCAGATTCTATTACACATATTTCTCACGGCATGCTGAGACTTCCTGAGGGGAAGATG
>CALETF010000030.1 GCA_937920005.1 uncultured Candidatus Altimarinota bacterium | reverse complement strand
CATCACATCGGTCTCAATACCTGGAAAGGGGAAGGCGTGCCACCACCACCTCCTCGCACGAGTGGTCTCTATCATTTTGCTATTCTCTTTCCTTCACGGCTCGAACTGGCAAAAGTACTCCAGCGACTCATCGATGCAGGATATCCGCTCGATGGTGCGAGCGATCACGGTGTCTCTGAAGCCCTCTATCTCCGTGATCCAGATAGTATCGGTGTCGAGCTCTACTGTGATCGACCTCAGAATGAATGGAAATACATCGATGGAAAAATTGTCATGGTGACAGAAGCACTTGATCTCGATGATCTTCTCTCAGAACTTACTCGTTAATATACTTCTATGAAAAAATATCTCTTCCCACTCGCGAGTCTCCTCGGAATCACAGCAATTCTTATTGCTATAGAATATTCCTCTGGACGTTCTATCCTCTGACCTGATGGAAAATTTGGTTGGTGGGATGGAAATATCTGGGGAAGTGAAAACTCTCAGCGTGTCGCGGATATCTATTCACTCTCACACGTGATTCACGGTGTCCTCTTTTATTGGTTTCTCACCTTTGCGAAAAAAATCCCGATGAAGTGGAGATTTTTCATCGCACTCCTCCTCGAAGCTGGTTGGGAAATCCTCGAGAATTCTCCTATCATCATCAATCGTTATCGAGAGGGAACTATCGCGCAATGATACTTCGGTGATAGCATCCTCAATTCCGCGAGTGATATCGTCATGATGGCGATAGGGTTTGTCTTCGCGTACTTCTGTCGCGTCTGGCAGAGTATCCTCCTCGTCATATTCTTCGAACTCCTCGCGCTCTATCTCGTGCGTGATAATCTCGTCCTCAATGTCTGGATGCTCCTCGCACCGAGTGAGACGATAAAGGAATGGCAGGCACAAGGGAAAGAACTCTAATTCTTCTTGAGAAAAGACGGGAATGGGTATAATGCCTCCATGTCACTCCTTGTGCTCAATAGTATCGCCGAAAAATTCTCTCTCAATCTCTGGATTGTGAAGTCTTGGTGCGAAAATATGGGCCTTACAAACCAAGTAAAAGCAGAAGAATTCTTCCGAACTCATGAGGATATCATAAAAGCTCGCCCCTTTGTAAAATGGGTCGGAGGCAAGCGACAACTTATCAAACAATTCGAACAATTCTTTCCAACCGAATTTGGTGACTATTTTGAGCCATTTCTCGGAGGGGGAGCCGTGTTCTTTAATCTCCAGAAAAAGAAATCCTACCTCTCAGATATCAACGAAGAACTCATCAATACCTACCAGACTGTCAAAGACTTTCCAGACGAACTCATTGCGTTTCTCTCGACTCTCGAACACAGCAAAA
This sequence comes from uncultured Candidatus Altimarinota bacterium, assembly GCA_937920005.1. GTDB lineage: Bacteria > Patescibacteriota > Gracilibacteria > BD1-5 > JAGOOR01 > JAGOOR01. Next base: position 6,056 of record CALETF010000030.1, on the reverse strand, counting down.
AATGCTACGAAACTATCCGAGCATGGGACAGAGTAAAAGACTGGCAAAAGAAACATACGAATATCGAGCGAGCAGGTCGATTTATCTACCTCAATCGTACATGTTTCAATGGTCTTCATCGCGTGAATAGTCGTGGTGAATTCAATGTGCCAATGGGTGCCTACAAGAATCCTGACTTCGTCCAAGCTACCAATATCCGCAACACCTCTGAACTTCTCCGCAGGACAGAAGCAGAAATAAAACTTGAGAGTTTTGAGCATGTTCTCGCGAAAGCGAAGAAAGGTGACTTCATCTATCTCGATCCGCCATACGATACACTCACAGAGACTGCCAATTTCACGAGCTACAACAAGGATTCATTTGGTCGGGATATGCAGGTCAAACTCGCTGAGACATTTCGGGCACTCGATAAAAAGGGATGCAAAGTCATGCTCTCAAATCACAACACACCATTTATCCGAGATATCTACGCAGGTTTTCGATTTGAAATCGTCTCTGCTCGTCGAAATATTAATAGTAAATCTGATGCGAGAGGAGGGGTTGAGGAAATTGTAGTTCTTAATTATTAATTTATGGAACATTTTAAAGCCAACAAAAGCAATGTTAAAGATTTACTAAAATTTTCTAAATACAGAATTCCGCCTTATCAAAGGCCTTATTCATGGGAGAAGGATTATATAGACAACTTCTGGAGTTACTTGACCGATGAAAGTGAAAATTATTTTCTAGGTACAATTGTTTTAAATGATGAATTTTTAACAGAAGAATGAGTTAAGGATATTGTTGATGGTCAGCAAAGATTCATAACAATTACAATACTTTATTCAGTTATTAGGGATTTGTTTTTATTTCTAGGAGATAGCGAAAAGGCTAAAGGAATTCAATCTTGATATATTGCATTTACTAATGATGACATGCAAGATTGCTGATATAGGATTTCTTTAACTAGTGAACTAAAAGATTTCTTTGAAGAAAATATACAGAAACAGAAACCAAGAGATATTTATGAAATAAATTGATCCAATAAAGAGCAAAAGAGAGTTTTAGAAAATTATAAATTTTTCTTATCTTCTATAAAAGAAGATCTTGATAAAAAAGAAGATATAGCTTCAAAAATTAGTTATCTGCAAGCGCTTAGAGATAAAGTAGGACAGTTAGACATTGTTTATATTGAAGTCTCTTCTGAAGAAGATGCTTATACTTTTTTTGAAACTATTAATGCTACAGGCATGAAGTTATCAACGGCTGATGTATTAAAAAATCTTTTATTTAAGAAAACTCCTATCAGAGATAAAGTAAAAGAAAAGTGGGATGAGGTCCTTGAGAATTTAAAAAATCAAGATAGTGATTTTGATATTACTCGCTTTATTAGACATTATTGGTTATCTAAACATGATAAAGTAGGCGATAAAAAACTTTATCATGCGATTAAAAAATCTATAGATGTAGATAAAGAATATAAAGGCGATTATAATTTATTTATAGACGAATTAATCTATAACTCTTTGATATATAGACAAATTCTATATCCAAATGCTCTTGAGCTTGATGTTTTGGGCAGAGGTTTATATAGAAATTTAAAAAATTTACGATTATTATGAGTTTTACAGCCTAATCCATTAATTCTTAGTCTGCTAAGAAAACTTAAAGAAACCGACGAGTTTAAGATAAAAGAAGTTTTCAGTTTGATCGAGAAAATTGAACATTTTACTTATGTTTATAATTTGGTTGTAAATAAATCTCCATCTAAACTTGAAAAAATTTATTCCAAGAATGCAATTCGAATTGCCAAAGCAAAAAATAAGGATGAATTAAAGACCAGTATTCAGGAGTGTGAAAAAGATCTAAAACAATATTTACCTAAAGAGAAGGAGTTTGATGTCAATTTCCGTGAAATTAGATACTCTAAAGAAAATAAGGATGGATTGAGATATCTTTTTGGTAAATTAAATACAAATTGAAATGAAATTCAGATTGATCATGTTAATATTGAACATATTTTCCCTCAGAATCCAGATTCTACATACTCAGCTCAGGATGTAAAAGAAGCACTACCGTACATTAACGATATTTGAAATTTAATATTAATTTGACCAAAAATTAATAGAGATGCTTCTAATAAGAAAATTGAAGATAAGCTAAATAGTTATGAAAATTCTGCTTTACCGATGACCAAAAAATTAATTGAAGATATTAAGTTAAAGTGATCTAAATGGACTGTTGATGATATCAAGAATAGAACAGAAGAGCTTGTAGTAACAGCGTGGAAAATATTTTCATTTTAATAGTAAATAAAAATGATTACTCGAATTAAGGCGGTTGAGAATCTTAAAAAACATATAGGAGAAGATCTTTTAGAGTGGGCCAATCATTATTGAATAACTGTTTTTAAGAATTGAAAACAAAATAAATGATGGAAAGGTTTAGTTTTAGAGCGTTTAGCGTGACTTCAGAATGATAATAAAAAAGCTCCAAATGGTTTGTGATTTGAATTAAAATCAGTTTCTTTTAAAAAACAAAAAGATTGAAGTTTTTTTCCTAAAGAAACCATGGCAATCACCATGATTAACCCAGAAGAACTTATAAATACTCCATTTTTTAAAAGTCATTTATGGGAGAAATTGAAGTCTTTAGTTTTTTGTGCAAATTTGTGGTTATCTAAAAATCAGGCTAATTCTAAGCTTGTTGCGGTTACATCTTTTGATTTTCAAATAAGTGGAGATCTGATTGCGGAGATAGAACAGGACTATGAGTTTATAAGAAAAAAATGTAAAGAAGATGGTTTCTTAAAGCTCACAGGGAAATATTGAAAATGGATTCAGCCGAGAACAAAGTGATCAAAAAATTCTACAACAAGAGCTTTTTATGCGCGAAAAGAATTGGTTGATATAATTTTCAGGGAAGATTTTAGATAAGATAATTATGGTCAAAAAACCAAAAGCAAACTGACCAGAAAATTTTGACCTTGAATGTACGACCGTTTGGGCGTTTCCTCGTCGAGGAAATTGGGCGACACATACGTCTGATTGGCGAGGGAATTGGGCACCAGAGGTGGCGAGGAATTTGATACTTCGCTACTCGAAAGAATGAGATACTCTCCTCGATCCGATGATCGGAGGTGGGACAACGGCTATTGAGGCAAAACTTCTGAATCGAAATATTATTGCTTCTGATGTGAACCCTGTGGCACTTGAGCGCACACAAAAAGCTCTCGAATTTGAAGTGGAGAATGATACTTGGCAAAAGGTTGTAAAAGCTGATGCTCGCAAACTCTCTGCGGTTGAGAATGATTCGATAGACTTTGCTCTGACGCATCCGCCGTATGTTGATATCATCAAATACAGTGAAGGGAAAATAAAGGAGGATATTTCAGGGATTCACGATATCACAGAGTTTTGCGACGAGATTGAGAAGATGGCACGGGAGATGTATCGAGTTGTGAAGCCTGGGAAATTTTGTGCGATTCTCATGGGTGATACTCGCCGCAATACACTCTATCAACCTCTCGCATTTCGAGTGATGGAACGATTCCTCAATGTTGGCTTTGTTCTCAAAGAAGATATCATCAAACGTCAGTTCAATTGTCAGGCGACAGGCTTTTGGGTCAAGAAATCAAAGGAGAATAATTTTCTCCTTATCATGCACGAGCATCTGTTTATATTTAAGAAATAAAAAATCCCGTCACAAGGACGAGATTTCTTTTGATGGCATTTTTGGTTGGGAATGGGAGTTTTGCCTTGATTGGCAAAACGAGTAATTCGAACTTGAGAGAATCCCGAATGATTTAATTTTGGTTGGGAATGAGGGATTCGTTCCTCTCGTTCGCTGTGCTTACTGCCGGAGACGGCTCGGGTACGGACAACCAGAGCATTGGTTGTCCTCTTGGCTAGAGCCAAGACCCTCTATTCTCATCCCTCATCATCTCATTCAATGAGCCACAAAAAAATCTAACCACAAGGGCTAGATTATTTTTCTGTCTTAATGGTTGGGGATGAGGGATTCGAACCCCCGGTGCCGGATTCAGAGTCCGGAGCCTTACCACTTGGCGAATCCCCAACAGTAGAGCTGAGTGTAGGAAATTTTGGTTTTTTGCAAGCACTTTCTCTTAAACCAATTTTTATATTCTTTTGTCAATAATACTATCTATGCTTTTGTATTTGAATTGTCAAAAATCGAATAGTATGGATGTATGTGTTGAATAGTTGGAATCACATCTGATGCTCCTGATATCGCAGACGATCTCGCAGGAGCCCTTGATGGTAACAAACATCGTGGTACTGATTCGGTCGGTGCTCTGATGTATTATAGAAATATTCTTGACTCAGTGGTACGACGTCGAAAGGTAGATGACAGAGCATTACAACAAGTACGGTTGATGTGACCGCCATCAGATCAGATTGGATCGACGATAGGATTTGGTCATACGAGATATGTGACCTCTGGTACGCACAATCCTCATAATTCTCAACCATTTAAGGTTGGTGATAACGATTTTCAATTGGAGCTCCTCTTCAATGGAAATATCCCATGACATGAGATGATTCGTCGAGATGAGATGCCGTGATATACATTTCAGACTCTGGGCGATACGGAGACTCTGGCACGATTTACGCTCCATCATATTATGCAGACACTTCGAGCTCCAGGTCAGGGAGAGGTTCGTCAGGCTATACGTGAATCAGTCCGACGCGTGATCGATAGATTTCCTGGCGGGTACGCTGTTATTGGCAAATTTCAGTGAGAAGTTTTTGCCTTCAAGGATCGCTACGGTATTCGTCCTATGGTTTTAGGGCAGTCATGAAACAAGAGGATTATGAGCTCTGAAAATCACTTCTTCGACGGTCTCGGATATGAGACGATCGGGGAGTTACCACATGGCTCTCTCCTGTTTCCAGGTTCAGACCCAGAATATATGCTCACAGAACAATTCGGATTGCATCCCGATGTTTTCGAGTTTGTGTATCTCGCAAAAGACGGTTCACGGCTCTATGGTGTCGAAAATACAAAGGTACGATTTGATCTCGGTTTCTCTGCTGCGATGCAACTCCGCGAGGCTCATCCCGGTGTCCAGTTTAGTCAGATATTTGCTGTACCAAATGGTGCCAATATCATGCGAAAAGGCGCATTGAAGGCCTACGGAATGCCCGAAAATATGCCAAATGGTATGACGAGAAAACCTCATTCAGAGCGATCATTTATGGCATCAGAGCAGGGTGACCGTGAAGCAATCGTGCGAGATAAATTTATACTCCATCCAGAGCATATCGTAGGGCAGGATATCCTCCTCATCGATGACTCTATTGTCCGAGGGACAACTATGAAAATCATCGTCGATATGCTCCTCGAAGCAGGTGCGAAATCTGTCTTTGTTCTCCCAGCGAGTCCTATCGTTCATTATGGTGATAGATACGGTATCGCTATGTCGACGAATGAACTTATCGGTATAGACCACACCAGTCTCGATAGACTCACAGCCAGTGATATAGAAACACGGTTGTTTCTAGATGGACGAACGGGACAGCAAAAAGCGAGACTCTTTTATCCATCAGTTGAGAAATTTTTAGACGTCTTCAAAGCTCATGGACTTCCTCAGGTTCATGCGGCGTATTTTGATGGGAAATTTATCGCAGGATAGATTTACTTTTTGTAGGTCAGCCACCAGAGCATCGCTCGAGCGTTTTCTTTCCAATTGTAGGTGATCATCTGGTGAGGATGGTTGAGTATGCTTTGTACGAATTTTTTTGCCAGAGGATCGGTGAGGTCGATGGAGTAGACTTCTTCTTCACTGAGAGCGAGTGACATCGCTGTCATCATCGGATGTCCACTTATGGCGAGAGAATAGGGTGTATCGTTTTCTATTTTTTTCTGCAGGTCTCCTATGATATCTCCTCTGGCTTCTATCGGAGCAGTGCTCAGGGTATAGACGGGAGCAGTATGGATGATATCTCCAGGGAGGAGCGATCGGAACTCATATTTTTTGAGAAATTCTATGAGTGCTGGCGTATAGATGATGTCTGCTGTTTCGCGACGAAAATTCATCGCATCGATGTCGAAGG
>CALETF010000029.1 GCA_937920005.1 uncultured Candidatus Altimarinota bacterium | reverse complement strand
CAGTTCTTCGATTTTTTGTTCCAATAATTTCAAATAGAAACTCACACCGACATCACGGGTTTTACCAGATTGTCGAACTCAGAGAACATCACCCACTCAGCGAATCTCCATATCACGAAGCGCAATCTCAAATCCTGCACCGAGGTGTGTATGATTGGCGATAGTCATAAGTCGCTCTCGTGCTTCGTCTTGGAGTTCTGGCTGACGATAGAGGAGATAACAAATCCCCTGAATCTGTCCACGACCGACACGTCCACGGAGCTGGTGGAGTTGTGCGAGTCCGAAATCTTCCGATTCATCAATAATAATCGTATTCGTATCGAGGAAGTTGATACCGTTTTCTATGACAGTCGTCGTGAGGAGGACATTGTGCATACCGAGTTTGAATTCCATGATGCGGTCTTCGAGTTCGTCAGCTGGGAGCTGACCATTCGTGATGACGACTTTTGCTTTTGGCACGAGTGACTCGATTTCTTTTTTGAGAATTGGAAGAGTTTTAATCGTATTGTGAACGAAAAATACTTTTCACCCACGAGCGAGCTCTTCTTCGATAGCACGTTTGACGATGGTCTGGTCATAGCGAGCCACGGCGGTATGAATCGGCTTTTTGCCATGTGGAGGAGTCGAGAGAATCGAGAAATGCTTCACGCCAGAGAGAGCGAGATTGAGTGAGCGAGGAATCGGTGTCGCAGAGAGAGCAAGTGTATCGACGCCTGCTTTTAAGTGCATGATTTTCTCTTTATCAGTGACGCCAAATTTGTGTTCTTCATCGACGACCACGAGTCCGAGATTGCGAAATTTGATATCTGGTGAGAGTAGCCTATGCGTCCCAATCACACAATGAATCGAACCATCTTTGAGTCACTTCAAAACAGCATTGATTTCTTTGGTCGTGCTCATACGTGTCATAAGTCCGACATTCACGCCAAAAGGCTTGAGACGCTCACGGATAGACTCATAGTGCTCATACGCGAGGACGACCAGTGGTGCGAGAAATATTGTCTGTTTTTCATTGAGGAATGCTCGATACACCGCATGGAGTGACACTTCTGTTTTTCAAAAACCGACATCACCCGAGAGGAGCCTGTCCATCGGTTTTTCACTATTCATATCGGCCATAATAGCGGCAATCGCTTCTTCTTGGTCGAGCGTGTGCTTATGTGGAAATGCGATATGAAATGTCTCTTCTTTCTCCGGAAAATCCATCAT